>JASGGD010000023.1:0-38483 GCA_047605225.1 Novosphingobium sp. | reverse complement strand
TCGGCTGCGGCGACATGTCGGGCGACGTGTTCGGCAACGGCATGCTGCTGTCGAAGGCGCTCAAGCTGGTCGCGGCCTTCGACCATCGCCACATCTTCCTCGACCCCGATCCCGATCCGGCCAAGGCATGGACCGAGCGCCAGCGGCTGTTCGACCTGCCGGTGTCGAGCTGGAACGACTACGACAAGGCGCTGATCTCCAAGGGCGGCGGCGTCTTCCCGCGCAGCCTCAAGTCGATCCCGCTGAGCGAGGAAGTGCGCGCGGCGCTGGACATTTCCGCCACCGAGATCGACCCGGACTCGCTCATCACCGCGATCCTCTCGGCGCCGGTGGACCTCCTGTGGTTCGGCGGCATCGGGACTTACGTGAAGTCCTCCGCCGAGAACAATGTGCAGGTCGGCGATCCGACTAACGATGCCTTGCGCGTCAGCGGCAACGAACTGCGCGTGAAGGTGATCGGCGAGGGCGCGAACCTTGGCGTCACGCAGGCGGGGCGCATCGAGTTCGCGTCGAAGGGCGGGCGCATCAACGCCGACTTCATCGACAACTCGGCGGGCGTCGACTGCTCGGACAACGAGGTCAACATCAAGATCGCCCTCGCCGCCGCCAAGCGCGCGGGCAAGCTGCCCGAGAAGAAGCGCGTCGAACTGCTGCGCGCGATGACCGACGAGGTCGCGGCGCTGGTGCTGGAGGACAACCGCCTGCAGGCCCTCGCGCTTTCCATCGCCGAGCGCGGCGGGGCGCAGGCGATCCCCTCGCACATCCGTCTGATCGAGACGATGGAGGAAAGCGGGCACCTCGACCGCAAGACCGAGGGGCTGGCCGACAACGACGTGCTCAGCCGCCGCGCGCAGGACGGGCGCGGCCTGACCCGGCCGGAGCTGGCGGTGCTGCTCTCCAGCGGCAAGCTGCAGCTTCAGGCTGCGATCGAGGACAGCGCGCTGCCCGCCGATCCGGCACTGACCGGGCTGCTGCTCGCGGCCTTCCCGCAGCCGATGCAGGACAAGTTCGGCAAGTTCATCAAGGGCCACCGCCTCGCGAAGGAGATCATCGCGACCAAGCTGGCCAACCGCATCGTCAACCGCCTCGGCATCGTCACGCCGTTCGAACTGGCGGAAGAGGAGGGTGCGCACTTGTCGCAGGTCGCCGCCGCCTTCGCGCTGGCGGACGGGCTGCTGGGCCTCACCGCGCTGTGGGAGAAGCTGGAAACCGCGCCCATGGCCGAGCCTGCGCGCGTGGCGCTGTTCGATACCGTCGCCGTCGCGGTACGTGGGCACATGGCCGACCTGCTGCGCGCGGGCGCGGGCCAGATCGCTCCGTCCGAACTGGCCGCAAGGCTGGAGAAGGGTATCGCCGCGCTCTCCACCGACACGGCGGAACTGCTGGGCGAGCGCACGGCGGCGCATTCGCGCAAGCTGCGCAGCGGCCTCACCGACCTTGGCGCGCCCGAGGACGTGGCGGCCGAAGTGGCGCATCTGTTCGACCTCGACGGCGCGGTGGGCATCGCCTCGCTTGCGGCGGAGACGGGGATTGCGCCGCGCCGTCTGGTCACGGCCTTCACGCGGATCGGCGCTGGGCTGGGGCTCGACTGGGCGCAGGCTTCGGCGGCGATGATGAGCCCGTCGGACCCGTGGGAGCGCCTGCTGGTCGCGGGCCTCGCGCGCGATTTCCAGCAGATGCGGCTGGACTTCCTGCGCGGCCTCGCCCGGACCAAGGCGGGCAAGAGCGATCCGCTCGCCGCGACCGAGGAATGGGGCCGCCAGCACAAGAGCGCCATCGATGCGTTCCGGGGCATCGTCCACCGCGCGGAGAATGCGGTGGCGATCACGCCCGCGATGCTGGCGCAGATCGCCAGTCAGGCGCGGAACCTGCTGGGGCGGTGATGTCGCCGGAGGCACTTCGGCGATGGTCGGAGTGCCTCTTTCTTCTTCGTCATTGCGAGCGTAGCGAAGCAATCCAGCGCTGTCTTATGGCGCTCTGGATGGCTTCGCTACGCTCGCAATGACGAGGGGGAGGAAGCGGGGCTGAACTACCCTACCGGCACCGCGCGGTCTTCCTTGATCGTCTCCAGCACGATGATCGACTTCACGTCCCGCACCCCCGGTATCCGCAGCAAGGTGCGCAGCGTGATTTGCGAGAGATGCTCCACGTTGCGGGCCATCACCCGCACCAGATAGTCCATGTCCCCGGTCACCGCATGGCAGGCGATCACGTGCGGATTGTCGGCGATGGCCTGCTCGAACCGGGCGATGTTCTCGTCCACATGGGCGACGAGGTTGATGAGCACGTAGGCTTCTAGCTCGAAGCCCAGCCGCCGAGGATCAAGCACCGGCGCATAGCCCCGGATCACGCCCTCGTCCTCCAGCCGCTTGATGCGGCGGCTGACCGGCGTGGCCGAAAGCGCCACCCGTTCCGCCACTTGCGCCACCGGCATGCGCGCATCTTCCTGCAGCGCCGCGATGATCCCGCGATCGAATTCGTCCAGTTGCACGGATCACCTATCTTGGTCGGTTTTCTTGGGTGTTTCCACCAATAGCACGTCCACATGCCCCCGCAATCGCACGGAACTGAAGCGGGGCCTCTGGTATTGTACTTTCATGAAGAAGCCGTCGACGATCACGTCAAACAGCGGCCTTCGGGGAGAGTATGAAGGCGCCGCCGACGACTATACCGTCGCGCAGGACTGGCATGCCTATACCCCGGAGATGCACGCGCGCTGGCGCCGCCTCTACGCGCGGCAGTCCGCGCTGGTCCGCACCCATGCCTGCGCCTCGTTCCGCGAGGGGCTGGCACGGCTGGACTGCGCCGATGGCATTCCGCGCTTCGCCGACGCTAACCGCGTGCTGCAGGCGGCGACCGGCTGGCGGCTGGTCGCGGTGCCGGGCTTCATCCCCGACGCGGTGTTCTTCGACCATCTCGCGCATCGTCGCTTCCCGGTAACCCGCTGGCTGCGCGAGGAGCACGAACTCGACTACCTCGCCGAGCCCGACGTCTTCCATGACTTCTTCGGCCACGTGCCGATGCTGCTCGACCCGACCATCGCCGATTTCCTCGAACTCTACGGCAAGGCCGGGGCGCGAGCGATGGCGATGGGCGCGCTGGACATGCTGGCGCGCATCTACTGGTACACCATCGAGTTCGGGCTGGTGCGCGAAGACGGCGCCCTGAAGGTCTTCGGCGCGGGGATCATCTCCTCCTCCGGCGAAACGCGCTTTTCGATCGAGGATCGCGAGGTGCTGCGCCTGCCGTTCGATCCGGTGCGGGTGATGCGCACCGGCTACATGATCGACAGCTTCCAGAAGACCTACTTCGTCCTCGAAAGCCTGCCGCAGCTGATCGAGGCGCTCGTCAGCCTCGATTTCGGCCCCGTCTACGAAACCTGGCGGCACGAACCGCCGCTGCCGGCAGGCGAAGCGCTGCCGCAGGAAACCCCGATAGGAGCACTCGCATGACCGATCTTTTCGACAACCCCATCGGTCTCGACGGGTTCGAGTTCGTGGAATTCTCCGCGCCGGACAGGGGCGTGCTGGAGCCGGTGTTCGAGGCAATGGGCTTCACCCGCATCGCGCGCCACCGCTCCAAGGATGTCGAGCTGTGGCGGCAGGGCTCGATCAACTTCATCACCAATTACGAGCCGGGCAGCCCTGCGTGGTTCTTCAGCCGCGAACATGGTCCGTCCGCCTGCGGCATGGGTTTTCGCGTGCGCGATGCCCGGGCGGCTTATGCCGAACTGCTGGCACGCTCGGCCGAGCCGGTGCAGGTGGCGACCGGGCCGATGGAACTGCACCTGCCGGGCATTCGCGGCATCGGCAATTCGATCATCTACCTGATCGACCGCTACGAGCGCGGCGGCGACGGCGCGCTGTCGATCTACGACATCGACTTCGATTATCTGCCCGGCGTCGATCGCCACCCGGCGGGCGCGGGCTTCGCCGAGATCGATCACCTGACGCACAACGTCTACGGCGGGCGCATGGCCTACTGGGCGGATTATTACGAGAAGCTCTTCAACTTCCGCGAGATCCGCTACTTCGACATCAAGGGCGAATACACCGGCCTCACCAGCCGCGCTCTGACCGCGCCTGACGGCAAGATCCGCATCCCACTCAACGAGGAAGCCGAGGGCGGGAAGGGCCAAATCGACGAATTCCTGCGCGCCTTCAACGGCGAGGGCATCCAGCATATCGCGCTGATCTGCGACGATCTCCTTGGTGCGTGGGACAAGCTCAAGGCGCTGGGCGTGCCGTTCATGACCGCGCCGCCCGAGACGTACTACGAGATGCTCGAGGAGCGCCTGCCCGGCCACGGCCAGCCGACCGAGGCGCTGAAGATGCGCGGCATCCTGCTCGACGGCACGGTCGACGGCGGCCAGCCTCGCCTGCTGCTGCAGATTTTCGCCGAGGCGCGCGTCGGGCCGGTGTTCTTCGAATTCATCGAGCGTCGCGGCGACGACGGCTTCGGCAACGGCAACTTCAAGGCGCTGTTCGAGAGCATGGAGCGCGACCAGATCCGGCGCGGTGTTCTGAAAGTGAACGAACCGGCGGAGTAGTTTTTCGGCCGATAGTTTTGGGAGAGACGGGCGGGGCCACGCAGCCTCGCCCGCAAACTCCGGGAGAGAACCAATGACCAATACCGCACCCACCCTCGGCGGCATCCACCATGTGGCCTACCGCTGCAAGGACGCCAAACAGACGGTGGACTTCTACCGCGATGTGCTCGGCATGGATTTCATGCTGGCCATCGCCGAGGACACCGTGCCCTCGACCGGCGCGCCCGATCCCTACATGCACGTCTTCCTCGACTGCGGCGGCGGCAACGTGCTGGCCTTTTTCGAACTGCCCAACGCCCCCGACATGGGCCGCGATGAAGCCACCCCCGCGTGGGTCCAGCACATCGCCTTCAAGGTGGACAGCGAGGGCGACCTCCTCTCCGCCAAGGCCCGCGCCGAGGCCGCCGGGCTGGAGGTGATCGGACCGACCCACCACGGCGTATTCAAGTCGATCTACTTCTTCGATCCCAATGGTCACCGCCTCGAACTCGCCTGGCAGTTCGGCACCGTGGACCAGATGGCCTCCCTGCGCGCCGTAGCCGACGACATGCTCGACGAATGGGCGCGCACCCGCAAGGCGCCGCGCCATGCGGCGTGGCTGCACGAGAAGATCGCGGCGGAAAGCTGAGTGCCATGCTGCGGCTCCACGGCTACTGGCGCAGTTCGACGAGCTACCGGGTCCGCATCGCGCTGAACCTCAAGCGGCTCGACCATGAGAACGTGCCGGTGAACCTGCTGGCGGGCGAGCAGCGGGGCGAGGATTACCGGGCGCTCAATCCGTTCGCGGGCGTGCCGGTGCTGGAGGCCGACGGCGCGGCGCGGGCACAATCGATGGCGATCCTCGAATGGCTGGACGAGCGCTTTCCCGAACGCCCGCTGCTGCCTGAGGGGATCGAGGAGCGTTTCGTCGCGCGCGAACTGGCCTCGGCGATCGCCACCGAACTGCACGCGCCGCTCAACCTTCCGGTGTTGCAGTATCTCAAGCACGACCTCGGCCATACGCAGGCGGAAGTGGACTTGTGGTACTGGCACTGGCTGGAGAAGACCCTGACCGGGGTGGAGGCGCGGCTGGCGCAGCGGGGCGCGGGCGACTTCCTGTTCGACACACCGGGCTATTTCGAGTGCGTCGCCCTGCCGCAGTTGTACAATGCGCGGCGCTTCGCGTTCGATCTGTCGGGCTACCCGCACCTCACGCGGATCGAGGCAGCGTGTCTGGAACTGCCGGAATTCCTGGCGGCGTACCCGGACCATCAGCCCGAGGCCACCGGGACGACGATCAGCCCTCGACCGGCGCCATGAGCAATTCGCGCAATGCGTCGAGGCTGGGGAGGACCATGGCTCCGGCAGCCGTCATCTCCTCGGTCGCGGGCAGCAGGTCGGGCACCATGATCGTGGCGATCCCGGCCGAGGTGGCGGAGAGCACGCCCGCATAGCTGTCCTCCACCGCCAGGCACTGCGCCGGATCGAGGCCGAGGCGGCCGGCGGCGAGCAGGTAGGGTTCCGGGCTCGGCTTGGGCAGGGTCACGTCGCTGCGGGTGACGATGACATCGAAGTAGTCGAACAGCCCGGCCTTCTCCAGTCGCCGCTCGGCGAGGCCGCCGTTGGTCGAGGTGCACAGCGCCATCGGGATGCCCGCAGCGCGGAAATGCTCGAGGATCAGGACCGCGCCGGGCCGCAGTTCGACGCCTCGGTCGAGCATGGTCATGAACAGCGCGTCCGCCTCGTCGTAGAAGCGCGCCAGCGGGAATTCGGGGCCGAGGCGTTCGGCGAGCATCTTTTCGTTGAGATCGCGGCTGATGCCCACCATCGCGTCGAGGATTTCCTCCCCCAGCGGCCACCCGATCGCCTCGGCCGTCAGCGCGTAGCTGCGATGATGCGCGGCTTCGGTGGCGATGAGGGTGCCATCCATGTCGAAGATGGCGGCCCTGATCGGATTGGGGATGGGATCGGGGAGTTTGGGCATGGTCTCAATATGTAGGCGCCGTGCGGCGGGGCTATTGCAAAAATCGTCATTGGATGGAGGCTTTGTGCAAGTGGTGGCTCACTGGCCCACCCCGTCCGGCTAAGCCCTTCGGGCCAAGCCTCCCGGCCCTCCCTCCTTCGACAGGCTCAGGATGAGCGGGAGGGCGTGACGTCATTTCTCCCCTCCCGCTTGCGGGAGGGGCCGGGGGTGGGCCTGACGCTACCCCGCCAGTTCCTCAAGCCCCAGTTCCGCGCACAGGGCCGAGCGTGCCTCCACACAGGCCGCCCATAGCGCCGGGCTGGCGAGGTCCTCCACTGCGATGTGTTCGGGCCAGAGGCGGGCGACCAGCGCCTCGATCCGGTCCAGCTTCTCGGCGCTCGCGATGAAGCGCGGGTCGACCGTCGCCGGGTCCGCCACCACGCGCAGGCGCAGGCACGCGGGTCCGCCGCCGTTGGCCATGCTTTCGCGCAAGTCGTGGACGAAAAGGTGGCGGATCGGGCCGTTCCCCGCGACGTGGGCCTCCAGCCAGCGCCAGACCGAGGGCGTCTCGCGCGCCTCGCCGGGGAGCACCAGCGCGGCTTCTCCGGAGGGCAGCGTCACCAGCTGGGCGTTGAACAGGTACGAGGCGATCGCGTCGGCCAGGCTGACTTCGGCGGCGGGGACTTCGACGATCTCGATCTCGGGCAGCTTCGCGCGCAAGGTCGCGTAAAGCGCGTCGCGGTCGGCGAAGGCGAGTTCGTGGGTGAACAGTACGCGCTCGTTGGCGACGGCGACGACGTCGTTATGGAACGCGCCCGCCGCGATCGCCTCGTCCGACTGGCGGGCGAAGACGGTGCGTTCCGGCGAGAGGCCGTGGATGCGGGCGACGGCTTCGCTTGCTTCGCGGTGCTGGCGGGCGGGGTAGGGGCCTCCCGTCACGCCGTAGACGAAGACCTCGACGCCGGGCGTGTCATGGCCTGCGCACAGCCGCATGTGGTTGGCCGCGCCCTCATCGCCGAAGGGGGCGGGCACCGGGGCGTGGACGGCGAAGTGTGCCTGATCCGCGAAGGCGAGTCGCAGCTGCGCCAGCGTTTCGCGCCATTCGTGGCTGCGGTGGGGCATCGTCACGAGGTTGGCGACGGTGAGGTGGCAGCGCCCGTCGGCGGTGTCGGCGGCGGGCGAGACGGTCGCCGCATTCGCCGCCCACATCGAGGAGGCCGACAGGGCGTTGGCGCGCAGGGTCGCGCTCGCGGCCTCGACGCTGGTGCCGAGTTGGCGGAGCCACACCTCGTCCGGGCGGCGCTGGGGGAGGAAGAAGCCCTGCGCCAGTCCGCGTTCGAGGTTGGCGCGCATCTTCGCCAGCCCCTGCAGCGCGGCGGCGCGGGGCGCGGAAACCTTGCCGAAGTTCTTCGTCGAGGCGAGGTTGCCGAGGCTTAGCCCTGCGTAGTTGTGGCTGGGGCCGACGATGCCGTCGAAGTTGATCTCTGTGCGCATTCGGGGAGCCTAGCTGGATAGGGTTATTGCGCAAGGCCCACCCCGCTGCGACTAGCGCGCTTCGCTTGCAAGTCTCGCGGCCCTCCCGCAGGCGGGAGGGCAAGAGGTTTCCCCGCCCGCTTGCGGGAGGGGAGCGAGGCTTGGCAGCTTGCTGCCTAGCCGCAGCGGGGTGGGTTAGGCGCTCAAGCCGGAGCGACCGTCACCGCATCGCCCACGCCGATTCCCAGCAACGCTGCCGCCGCCTCGTCCAGCGCGCCGTCATCGCGCACGCAGCCGAGGCAGGCGCGGAAATCCGCCAGCCGCCCGGTCGCGATCAGGTGCGTCGGCTCGCCCTCCCGCACCGGAACCACCGCCGATACCTCGACCGTCTTCGCCGCCTTCACCGTGCGGATGCCGTCGGTCCGCGCGATCATCGTCGGGCCGCCGTCGAAGATGTCGATGTAGTTCTGGAACGCGAAGCCCTCGCTTTCCAGCATGCGCATCGCCGGGCGACCGGAGTAGTGCGGCTGGCCCATCACCTGCCGCGCGCCTTCGGAGAGCAACGCGGTATAGATCGGGTGCTTGGGCATCAGGTCGGCGATGAACTGGTTGCCGTGCTTGGCGTTGAACTCGTCCGCGTCGCGGAAACTCATGTCGAAGAAGCGGCCCGCGAGGCCGTCCCAGAACGGCGAGTTGCCCGCATCGTCGATGGCGCCGCGCAGTTCGGCCAGCGTCGTCTCGCCGAAGCGCTCGCGGTGCATGGCGATGAACAGGTAGCGGCTGCGCGCCAGCAGCTTGCCCACGCCTGCCGACCGCTCGGTAGCGTCGAGGTAGAGTCCGCCCACTTCGCTCGCCCCGTCGAGGTCGGTGGAGAGCGTCAGCATCTCGGCGCGGAAGGTGCGGTCGAGTTCCTTGGAATGCTGCGTGATCCGGCCGATGCGGTAGGAGTAGAACGGCAGTTCGGTGCCGACTTGCGAGAACGCCTGACAGGTGCCGCGCACCTTCCCGGTTTCGGTGTCTTCGAGGATGAAGGCGAACAGGTCGTTGGCGATTTCGCCGTCGTCGCGCGCGAAGCACTTCGCGGCGCGCTCCAGCTTGGCCTTCAGCGTCGGCTTGTCGGGCGGCAGGTTGGTGAAGCCGCCGCCGGTGCCCTTGGCCATGCGGTAGAGCGCTTCGAGGTCGCCCTCGCGCGCGGTGCGCAGCAGGAAAGTCATGCGTGCAGTGCTCCCCGATCCAGACGGTGCAGGATGAGGGCCGTGAGGCGGGCGCGGGCGTCTAGCGAACTGGCGATCATGAACTCCTGCGGTGAATGGATCGAGCCGCCCAGCACCCCCATGGTGTCGAGCACGGGAACGCCGCAGGCGGCGATGTTGTTGCCGTCGCACACGCCGCCGGTGTCCTGCCAGCGCATCGGCTGGCCGAGATCGGCGGCGGCTTGGCTGACGAGGCCGAACAGCGCCTCGGTCTTCGGCGTGATCGGCTTGGGCGGTCGCGAGACGTGGCCGTGGAGGTGGATGTGCACGTCATGCGCGGCGCTCACTTGCGCGACGGCTTCGTCCACCAGCGCGCGGGCGACTTCGGCCAGTTCCGGCGAGCGGGGGCGCAAGTTGAAATGCAGGATCGCGAGGTCGGGCACGGTGTTGTTGGGCGCGCCGCCCTCGATCCTTGCGGGGTTGATCGTCAGCCCGTCCCGGATGCCCGCCGCAAGCCGTAGCGCGAGGTCGCTAGCTGCGAGCACAGCATTGCGCCCGTCCTGCGGATTGCGCCCGGCATGAGCGGAAAGCCCGGTGACGACTGCGGCGTAATTGCCCGAACCCGGCCGCGCGCGGGCCATCGAGCCGTCGGGCAGGCCGGGCTCGTACGTCAGCGCCGCCAGCTTGCCCTGCGCGAGACTTTCGATCAGTGCGGCCGAGGACAGCGAGCCCGTCTCCTCGTCGCTGTTGATCAGCACGTCGTAACCCAGCATCGGCGTGCCGTGCTCGAAGGCGAGGAGCCCGGCGAGCATCAGCGACAGGCCGCCTTTCATGTCGGCGGTTCCGGGGCCGTTCAGGGTATCGTCGTCGAGCCAGGTGCATGTCTGGAACGGGTGCCCGCGGGCGTAGACGGTGTCCATGTGCCCGGTCAGGATGACCCGGTGATCGGCCTCGGGACGGACCGACAGGACGAGGTGGCGGCCGTGGCCGACCTCATGCAACTGGCCCTTGCCGTCGACTTTCTCGATCGGTGCGGGATCGACGAGGCGGATCTCGCCCGGCAGCGCGGCGAAAGCGTGGGCCAGTCGCTCGGCCATCGCCGCCAGGCCGTCGAGATTGCCGGTGCCGCTGTTGATCGCGGCCCAGTCCAGCGTCCGGTCGAGGATCGGCGCGTGCTCGATCGATTCGAGCAGGTCCAGTTCCTCGCCCGACAGCGCGCTCATGGCTTTAGCTTGCCGTTGAGCGCACCGCTGTTGCCCGAGGCGTCGGCGGCCTCGAAGCTGGCGACCGGGTAGGCGCAGTAATCGGCGGCGTAGTAGGCGCTCGGCCGGTGGTTGCCGCTCTCGCCAAGGCCGCCGAAGGGCATCGAGCCCGCTGCGCCGGTGGTCGGGCGGTTGCGGTTGACCACGCCCGCGCGGCACTCGACGAGAAAGCGCTCCCACAGCGCGTCGTCGGCGCTGACGAGCCCGGCGGAGAGGCCGAAGCGGGTGTTGTTCGCGGCTTCAAGCGCGGCGTCGAAATCCGGCACGCGGCTGACCTGCAGGACGGGGGCGAAGATTTCCTCGTCAGGCACGAACACGCCGGTCACGTCGAGCATGGCCGGGGTGACGAAGGCGGCGGAGCGGCCCTCGACGCCGGTGAAGGGGCGGATGGCCCTGGCGCCGCGCTCGACGAGGGCGTCGAAGCGGGCCTTTGCTGCACCGGCGGCGGCATCGGAGATCAGCGGGCCGATCCACGGCTCGGGCGTCTCGTTCCAGGCGCCGATGACGATGCGGTCGGCCAGCGCGGCGACGGCCTCGACCAGCGCGGAGCCGAACGCGGTGTCGGGCACGATCAGCCGCCGCGCGCAGGAGCAGCGCTGGCCGGTGGTGATGAAGCCCGACTGCACGACGACCGAGGCGGCCTCGTCCACGTCGCCATCCCACGCGACGAGCGGGTTGTTGCCGCCCAGTTCGAGCGCGAGGATGACGTCGGGGCGGTCGGCGAAGACGCGGCGGAAATGCGCGCCCGCGCCCGCCGAGCCGGTGAACAGCAGCCCATCGATCTCGCCTGCGACCAGCGCTTCGCCGGTTTCGCGCCCGCCCTGGATGCACTGGAAGACGTGCGGATGGTCGGCCAGAGCCTCGGCCCAGCACTCGGCCATCAGCGCGCCGGTGGCGGGCGTCATCTCGGAGGGTTTGAACACCACCGTATTGCCCGCGAGCAGGGCGGGGACGATGTGGCCGTTGGGCAAGTGGCCGGGAAAGTTGAACGGCCCGAGCACCGCCATGACGCCATGGGGGCGATGGCGCAGCACGGCCTGACCGAACGGCATGTCGGTGCGCTTCTCGCCCGCGCGCTCGGCCTGCGCCGCGATCGAGATGCCGACCTTCCCGATCATCGAGGCGACCTCGGTGCGGGTTTCCCAGAGCGGTTTGCCGGTTTCGCGCGCGATGGTCTCGGCGAGCACGTCCTTGCGGGCTTCGAGGGCCTCCTTGTACCGTTGTACCACCTCTAGGTGCCGTTGAGTGCCAAGGCGCGACCACGCGCCGAATGCCTTGCGGGCGCGCAGCAGGGCGGCAGAAACCGCTTCGGAATCAGCGACTTCGCCTTCCCAGACAAGCGTGCCGTCAACCGGATCGAAGGATTTGAGCGTGATCATGCCTGCTCCCTCGTCACCGCGAAGATTCCGGTCGCATTGCCGCTGTCGAATGTGAGGTCGAGGAGGCCGGTCGCGGGTTCGATGTCGCGCGAAATGAACTCGTAGAAAGAGCCCGGAACCTCGCGGATGACCTCACTGCCGTCGGGCAGGCGAAAGGGCCGCGCGACCTTGTCGGCAAGGATCGCGGTCTGCCGAACCCGGCCGTTGCGGGAGATTTCCACGGCCGGTTTCAGCGGGTAACCCTCTGATTTCAAAGCCTCGGCATGGGCCTCGACGTCGGGCACGCGGGTGGTCGCATGGTTGAAGGCATTGCCTTCGGTGGCGATCCAGGCGCCTTCCTTGCTATGCTCCAGCAGGGCCTCGTAGTCGGCGAGGGCAGGGGCGGGATGCTGCCGGTCGAAAGCGCGCAAGGCCCCGCGCAGCACGGTGATGCCGTCCTCGATCGAACAGTCCCCATCGCGCGCGATCGCATCGAGAGCACCCCACTCGACGTCGCCCAAGGGATCGGCAGAAGCCCCGAAAATGGCGGCTGCGGCGGCCTGCGCGGTGTCGGGAAGCTGGTCGATGTGGAGTTCGGAAACGAAGAACTGCGGCACTTCGGCGGGGAGATCGACCTGCACATAGGCGCGCCCGGTCATCGTCAGCGCGGGCAGCGGATAGAGCCCGCGCACTTCGTAACCCAGCGGCGCGAGGAAACGGCCGAACGCCTCGTGTCCGGAGGGCAGCACGCCGGTTGCCCCGTCGATCGTGCGCAGCGCGCCATGGTCGAAGACGATCGGCTCACCGGCAGCGCGCCTCCGCTCGACATAGCGCGCGGCGGTCGGCACACGCTGCAGAAGGTCGAGGAAAAGCGCGGCGTTCAGCGCCATCGCCACTTGGGCGCGGCTGGCGCGCTCGGCTGATCCGGCCAGCTCCGGTGCGATCCGAAGCGTCTCCAGAGCCTCTTGCGCCTTGGCCTTGCCGACAATCGGCGCCAGAAGGCGGGCAAGCGTTCCAAAGTCCGAAGATACAGGAATCATCGATCCCCCGTTGTTCATTTATTGCGTGTACGGGAAACATAGGAAAGCCACTTGCGGAAGTCCATGCCCCTGCGAAAAAGCTGGCCAGACAGCTTCTTTCCGTTTTCATGGCAGGCGCTTAGAAGGCCGTCAGGTCAATGGACGGAGCGGGTTTATGTCTTTTCTCGAAAGGCTCGGCGTGAGCCTGCCCCTCATTCAGGCGCCGATGGCCGGGACCAGCACTCCGCTGCTGGCGGCGGAAGTCTCGAACGCCGGGGCGCTCGGCTCGATCGGCATCGGTGCGACGGATGCGATCGGCGCGCGAGCCATGATCGGGGAACTGCGCGAGCGCACGGGTCGCCCCTTCAACGTCAATCTTTTCGTCCATCACACGCCGGTCGCCGACGCGGAGCGCGAAGCAGCATGGCTGGACTGGCTGCGCCCGCACTTCGCCGAGTTCGAGGCCGAACCGCCGCAAGCGCTGCAGTCACCCTACACCAGTTTCGCGGACGATCCCGCGATGCTGGCGATGCTGCTGGAAGTTCGGCCGCCGGTGGTGAGCTTTCATTTCGGCCTGCCCGATGCTCAGGCCATTGCGGCCCTGCGCGAACGGGACATCGTGCTGCTGGCGACGGCGACGAACATCGACGAGGCCCGCGCTGCCGAGGCGGCCGGGATCGACGCCGTGGTCGCGCAGGGGATCGAAGCGGGCGGCCATCGCGGCATGTTCGATCCCTCGGCTCCCGATCCCGAACTCGGCACGATGGCGCTGACCCGGCTGTTGGTGCGTGAGATCGGGCGGCCGGTGATCGCCGCAGGCGGCATCATGGACGGTGCCGGGATCGCGGCCGCGCTCGACCTTGGCGCGGTGGCGGCGCAACTGGGCACGGCTTTCATCGACTGCCCGGAATCGGCGGCGGACGAGGGCTATCGTGCGGCACTCAAGGGGCCGGGGGCATGGCACACGACGCTGACGCCGCTGGTGTCGGGACGTCCTGCGCGGGCGCTGGCGAACCGGTTCACGGCGCTTGCGGCGGAGTTGGGCGGGCGGCAGGTTCCGGACTATCCGATCACCTATCACGCCGGGAAGGCGCTCAATGCCGCAGCGAAGACGAAGGGCGAGTACGGATTCGGTGCGCAGTGGGCCGGGCAGGGCGCTCCGCTGGCGCGGACGATGCCTGCTGCGGAACTGGTCGCGGTTCTGATGGCGGAACTCGCAGCCGCGCAGCTGTGAGACGTTCCTCCCCGAGCTTGCTCGGGGAGGTGGCAGCCCGTCAGGGTTGACGGAGGGGGAATTTCTGAACTCTCCCCCTCCACCACCCGCTGCGCGGGCGGTCCCCCTCCCCGAGACAAGCTCGGGGAGGAATTTGAACTCACCCGTGCGCGCCGAACTCGTTCGCCAGCGCGGTGGTGATCCGCAGGGACAGCGCATAGGACCGCGCGATCGGGTCGATGAAGTCCTTGTGGATCTGCGCATAGCCAGTCGCGCTGGAATCCGGGTAGTCGCTGGGCGCGTCCACCGCGAAGTCGCTGATCGAGGGGAAATGCACCGGGAAGGCGCGGCGCAGCTGGGCCAGGCCGTCCTCCACGCGCAGGGTGAAGAACATCTCCAGCACGTCGTCGCGGCTGATGTCGTTCGCGCGGCTGAACTGGGGGGTCATGACCGAGCGCAGGAACATGTGCTGGAACAGCGCGATGCGCAGCGCATGCAGCACGCCGAGCGAACGGCGGGTATGCTCGCGGTCGGACAGCGGCGCCTCGTCCGGGATCAGGTCGAGCAGGCGGTGCAGCTTGAGCGCATCGACCCGCAGGCGCGAGGCGAGGCGGCGGTAGACACCGGCGCGGTCGTCCTTGGTCAGATACTCGGCCAGCTTGAGGCAGGCGTCGGAGATGTTCTCCTCACCGCCGCGATAGGGGCGGCTGGCCCAGTAGGCCGAGTTGAACAGCTCGCCATAGGCCGAGACGGTCTTGATCGAGGCCAGCGCATTGGCGGCGCGGGCAAGGCGCACGATCTGGCGACCACGCGCGGATTCGCGCAGAAGTCCGCCGATTTCCTCGCGGTTGCCGTCCGCCGCGGTGCCGATACCGGCGATCACGTTCACCGGGTAGCCCAGCTGCTGCAGGATCGCGTTGTGCGGGATCGCGCGGATCTGGCGCAGGTTCATCGATCGGTCGGAGGCGAGGTCCGACTGGCGGCGCGACTTGCGGCTGCCGGTGTCGTTGAGCAGGCCGAGGCCGAACGCGGTGATCGCGCGGCTGTAGGTCGAGCTTTCCAGATGTTCGTGCTGGACCGAACGGATCGCGCGGTAGAAGTCGAGGCTGAGGTCGGTGCGGCGGTAGAACAGGTCCGTCGGCGCGTTGACGTCGGCGTCCCACAGCGGGCGCTCGGCCATGCGGGTGAGCGTGGCCAGCGCCAGTTCGTCCGAGCCGAACCAGAGGTAGCCGTCTCCGCCCTGGAAGCTGACTTCGGGCTCCAGACGTATGCCTGCGCGCAGGAAGCGGCGGCGCGCCCACGGGGACAGCTGCCAGTCGAACCGGTCGTCGATGCTGGACGGGTGGCAGCCGCGACCCATCGATTCGCCGCCGGTGTTGAAGATCAGCGCGCAGACGTCCGACAGGCCGTTGGCGGCCATGGCTTCGGACAGGCGGCCCTGCAGGCGCTCGATGGCAAGGGCGGCAGGCACCTGTCCGACGAAGCGGCCCGCGTCGGAGAAGCCGGTCTGGATCGAGACTCGGCCGCGCCGCCTTGCGTAGTCGCGGTAGGCGGGCTCTGCCAGCACGGCGTCGAGGAAGCGGCCGCCGTGTTCCAGCGCGGATTCCGTCTCGAACAGCGGGGAGACATCGACCTTGTCGTCGATCCCGAACATGCGCGCGAAATAGAGCGCGGCGAGCACGGTGGTCGGCTCCTCGCATTCGGCCACCAGCATGCGGATCGGCGCGTCGGCATCGATGTGGCCGAGGATCTGCGCCATCGCCAGGAACTGGCGCACGGCGGTCGAGTTCTCGATCGCCAGCGCGGCGAAGTTGGACTTGAGCGGCTTCACTTCGGCCAGCAGCTCGCGCATGCGGACCAGCGCGGCCTGGCTGGCGAGAGAGAGTTTGCCGTCCGGATCGATGCGGCGGCGGATCGCGTTTTGCAGCTGCGAGGCGTTCACGCGGAAGTGGATGCCGCCCATGCCGAGGCCATCCGCGCGCATCGCGGCGGCGGTGACGAGGAGGGCGCGAGCCTGCTCTTGGTCGGCGTGGCGGGCTTCGTCCTCAAGCCGGGTGATGATGGGCTCGAGGCTGACGATCTTGTCGGCGTGCTCGGCTGTGAGGCCGTTGGCGGCGGCGGACAGCGCCTCGGGATCGGTGAGATCCTGCTTGAAGGCAGCGACGGCCTCTGCGGTGTGAGCGTGCGCGCGGGACAACTGCGCCGCGATTTCGGGCGCGACCTGCGCCAGTGCCTCGGCGTAACCGGCCAGTCGCTGGGCCTTTTCTTCAAGCCGGTAGCGGATCGAGGTGGACCACGAGATGTCGGTGCGCCCGTCCATGTCGTAGCCGACCCAGTGCGCGAAACGCACCGGCATCGGGTTCAGGCCCTTCCAGCGCTTGGGCCAGCGGGCGGCGGCAAGGTCGAACAGCCGGGCGTTGATGCGGTCGCGCGCCTTCTGGCCGCGTGCCATGGCGGCCATTGCCGCGTCATGCTCGGAATCGAGCGTGATCGTATCGCGCGCCGGGGAGGCTACGCAGACCGAGGCCACGCTGAAATCGCCGTTGGAGGCGGAGGTGGTCACCGCCTCGGTCTGGGCTTCGCTCAGCAGGAACGTGGGATGTGCGGTGAAGACGACATGCGCCGCCGGGCGCTGCCAGCGCACGGCGAAGGCGGTGAAGTCGTCGTCATCGGCGGTCTTGGCGGCAAGGGCGTCGAGCGCCTTGTCGTTGTCCGCGATCGGCACGGTGCCGAGAATGCGGTCGAGCCGGGCGGCGCGGGCGCGCAGGCCCTCGCACTCCATCTCGGCGACGAGCGCCTCGATGTCGTCGAGGGACATCTCGCCGTTTTCCAGAGCCCGCGACAGTTCCAGACCGAGCTGGAATACGGGGTTGAACAGCGGCGTCACCGCCGTGAGCTTGTGCAGCTCCTTGAGGCGTGCGTCGAGTGCATCGACGGTGCCCAGCGCCAATGCGCCCGTGCCCCCGGCCGCCATCAGCGAGCGAGGCCCGCTGCGAGGCGCGCTTCGGCTTCGATCTTCGCGACGTCCGGCTTGCCCTTGGGAACCATCCAGCTGCCGCCGACGCAGATCACCGCGTCCAGCGCCAGCCATTCTGGCGCGTTCTGCGGGGTGACGCCGCCCGTCGGGCAGAACTTCGCGGCCATCAGCGGGGCCGAGATCGCCTTGAGCGCGGGCGGGCCGCCAGCTGCCATCGCCGGGAAGAACTTCAGGCGATCGAACCCGCATTCCAGTGCGAACATCACGTCGCTGGCGTTGGCGGTGCCGGGCAGGAACGGGATCTTCGACTTGTAGGCGGCTTCGGCGAGGTTCGGCGTCAGGCCGGGCGAGACGATGAACTCTGCGCCCGCGTCGATCGAGCGCTTGAGGTCATCCGGCGTCAGCACCGTGCCCGCGCCGACGACGGCGCCGGGAACCTGCTTCATCACCTTGATCGCCTCGATCGCGCATTCGGTGCGCAGCGTCACTTCCAGCGCGGGCAGGCCACCGGCGACGAGCGCTTCGGCGATCGGCAGGGCGTGCTCGATATCCTCGATGACGAGAACCGGGATGACGGGTGCGAGGCGCATGACCTTTTCGACGGCTTCAGACATAGTGGTCATTGGAGGTGCTCCCTTGCGAATGCGGCCGCCGCGCCGAACAGGCCGGGCTGCGGGTGTGTTATGAGCTTGACGGGCAGGGTGGCCATCAGACCGGCGAAGCGGCCCTTGGCGCGGAACCTTTCGGCAAAGCCCGAGGTCTTGATGGTCTCGCGGATGCGGTAGCCAAGGCCACCGGCGATGACGACGCCGCTGGCGCCCTGTGCCAGCGCGCAGTCGCCCGCCGCCGCGCCGAGCGCGAGGCAGAAACGGTCGACGGCGGCGACGGCGAGGCTGTCCGTGCCTTCGGCGGCGGCGGTCCAGATCTCGACGTCGGAGAGTTCGTGGATGGCCTTGTGCTCCATGGCGGCAAGCGTCGCGTAGATATCCACGATACCGGGGCCGGAGACAATGCGCTCCACCGAGACGCGGGTGTGGCGCTTGCGCAGGCGGGCGAGGATAGCGTCCTCGATCAGGTCGAGCGGGGCGTAATCGGTATGGCCGCCCTCGGTCGCCTGAACGTGGTAGCTACCCTTGCCGTCACGATAGAGGTGCGCGACGCCCAGCCCGGTTCCGGGGCCGAGGATACTGAGCGTGCCCGACGCGGGCAACGCCTCGTCCGGGCCGGTCAGGTAGAGGAAATCGCTCTCGTCCGCGCAGGCGACGGCATGGGCGACGGCCGCGAAGTCGTTGATGATGGTCTGGCGCGTGGGGCCAAGCATCTCCTGGATCTTCGCGGGGCGCAGGATCCAGGGGTTGTTAGTGAACTTGATGACCTCGTTGCCGACCGGGCCTGCCACCGACATGGCGACGGCATCGGGCAGGGCGCCGCCGTTCATGGCGCGGAACGCCTCCCAGGCCAACTGGAAGCTGCCGTGGTCCTTGGTGTGCAGGGTGGCAGGTTTGCCCAGCGTGATCCGGCCGTCATCACCGATGGTGGCGATGGCGAAGCGGGCGTGGGTGCCGCCGATATCGACGGCTACGATTTCCGTCGTCACAGCCCGGCAACCTCCAGCATCGACGAACCGCCGTGTTCGGCGCTCGAGGCATTGATGCGGAACATCGCGAAGAGTTCGCGGCCCGTGCCCATGGCGGGCGGCGGGGGGGGCGCAGGTTCGCGGGCGGAGAGGTCGGCGGTGGTGGAGATCGTGCCGTCCTCTGCCGAGAGACGCACGATGTCGCCGTCGCGCAAGTATGCCAGCGGGCCGCCCGCGAAGGCCTCCGGGGTGACGTGGATCGCCGCGGGCACCTTGCCCGAAGCGCCGGACATGCGGCCGTCCGTCACGAGCGCGACCTTGTGGCCGCGATCCTGCAGCACGCCCAGCGGCGGGGTCAGCTTGTGCAGTTCGGGCATGCCGTTGGCGCGCGGACCCTGGAAACGGACGACGACAATCACGTCCTTGTCCAACTCACCGGCCTTGAACGCCTTGGCGACGCCTTCCTGATCGTCGAACACGCGGCAGGGCGCCTCGATCGTCCAGCGTTCGGCATCGACCGCGCTGGTCTTGAAAGTGCCGCGACCGAGGTTGCCGTCCACCAGACGCATGCCGCCATCGGGCAGGAACGGGTTGGAGACGGGGCGCAGCATCGTGTCGTCGCCGCTGACCGTGGGCGCCGGAGTCCAGGCGAGTTCGCCGTCGACCATCACCGGCTCGTCCGCATAGGCGTCCATGCCGCCTTCGGCCACGGTCAGGATGTCGCGGTGGGCAAGGCCGCCGTCGAGCAGTTCGCGGATCACCCAGGCCATGCCGCCCGCCGCGTGGAAGTGGTTCACGTCGCCCGAACCGTTGGGATAGGCGCGGGTGATGAGCGGCACGACCGAGGACAGCTCGTCGAAGTCCTGCCAGTCGATCAGGATGCCGCCCGCGCGCGCCATGGCGGGCAGGTGGATCGCGTGGTTGGTCGAGCCGCCCGTCGCCAGCAGACCGGCGATGGCATTGACGATCGCCTTCTCGTCCACGACTTGCGCCATCGGGCGATAGTCCTCGCCCTTGCGGGTCATCGCCGCCAGACGGTGCGTGGCCGAGCGGGTCAGCGCGGTGCGCAGCGGGGTGTTGGGTGGCACGAACGCCGCGTTCGGCATGTGCAGGCCCATCATCTCCATCATCATCTGATTGGAGTTGGCGGTGCCGTAGAAGGTGCAGGTGCCCGGCGAGTGGTAGCTGGCGCTCTCGCTCGCCAGCAGTTCCTCGCGGCCGACCTTGCCCTCTGCATAGAGCTGGCGGACCTTCTGCTTCTCCTTGTTGGAGATGCCGGTGGGCATCGGGCCGGAGGGCACGAAGATTGCGGGCAGGTGGCCGAAGCGCAGCGCGCCGATGACGAGGCCGGGGACGATCTTGTCGCAGATGCCCAGCAGCGCCATGCCGTCGAACATCGCGTGGCTAAGGGCGACGCCGGTGGACAGCGCGATGACGTCGCGGCTGAACAGCGACAGTTCCATGCCGTCGAAGCCCTGCGTCACGCCGTCGCACATGGCGGGCACGCCGCCCGCGACTTGCGCGGTGGCGCCGACTTCACGCGCGAACAGCTTCATCTGCTCGGGGTAGCGACCGTAGGGCTGATGTGCCGAGAGCATGTCATTGTAGGCGGTGACGATGCCCAGGTTGACCGCCTTGTTCCCGGCGATCGTCGCCTTGTCCTCGCCCGAAGCGGCGAAGCCGTGCGCGAGGTTCGAGCACGAGAGGAAGCTGCGGTCGGAATGCCGGTCCGTCTCGCGGGCGATCATGTCGAGATAGCGCGCGCGGCTGTCCTTCGACCGTTCGATGATACGGTCGGTGACGCGCGCGACCACCGGGTGGAGGTTGGTCATGGTCTACTCCTGGTCTTTCGCGACATCCGGCTCTTCCCGCCCCGCATGTGCGCGGGAAGGTAACCGGTGTCAATCGCTATATTCTGGCCTATGAACGGCCTGCTCAAGCAAACTTGAAGGCTGGCGCGAGGTTACTCGTGCCAAGTCACTCCGTCACGTTCGGCAAGGGCGATCGCGGCGGACGGGCCCCAGCTTCCTGCAGTGTAAGTCTTGGGCTCCTGCGCCTGTTCCTCCCAACCGGCACGGATCGCGTCGATCCATTCCCATTGCGCTTCCACTTCGTCGCGGCGCACGAACAGGGTCTGGTCGCCTTCGATGAGGTCGAGCAACAGGCGTTCGTAGGCGATGCGGCGCTGGTGGTCGGCGAAAGCGTCGGGGCGGGTGATCGCCAGCGGCACCGAGCGCAGGCCGTAGCCGTCACGGTCCAGCCCCGGCACCTTGGCCATGAGCGAGAGGGTGATGTTCTCTTCCGGCTGGATGCCGATGACGAGGCGGTTGGGCACCGTCTTCGCGCCCTTGCCGTGGAAGATCGAGTGCGGCACGTCGCGGAACTGCACGACGATTTCGGTCGTGCGCTTGGGCAGGCGCTTGCCGGTGCGCATGTAGAAGGGCACGCCCTGCCAGCGCCAGTTGTCGATGAAGCCCTTGATCGCGACGAAGGTTTCGGTGTTCGAATCCTTGCCGAGTTCTTCATCATAGCCGGGCACGGCCTTGCCGGTGATCGCGCCTGCACGGTACTGGCCGGTGACGGTTTCCTCGGGCTTAACCTTGCGCAGCGAATGGAGAACCTTGACCTTTTCGTTGCGGATCGAGGTGGCGTTGTATGAAACCGGCGGCTCCATCGCCACGAGCGCGAGCAGCTGGAGCATGTGGTTCTGCACCATGTCCCGCAACGCGCCGCTGTCGTCGTAGTAGGCGACGCGCGATTCGAGGCCCACGGTCTCGGCCACGGTGATCTGGACGTGATCGATATGCGCGGCGTTCCACAGCGGCTCGAACATCAGGTTGGCGAAGCGCAGCGCCAGGATGTTCTGCACCGTCTCCTTGCCGAGATAGTGGTCGATCCGGAAGATCCGGTCCTCGGGGAAGGCGGCGGCCACGGCGTCGTTGATGACCTTGCTCGATGCGAGGTCGATGCCGAGCGGCTTTTCGAGGCCGATGCGCACGTTCTCGCCCGTCAGTCCGCTCTTTTCGAGGCCGTGGATGGTCGGCTCGAACAGGCTGGGCGCGGTGGAGAGGAAGATCGACAGGCCCTGCTTCGGGGTGCCCACCTTCTTGGCCAGCGCATGGAAGCTGTCGATGTCGTTCGCGTCGAGCGGCTGGTAGCTCAGCCGGTTGAGGAACTGCGCCAGCCCGCCGCGCCGTCCGGCAGGCAGGAACTGCTCCAGCGATTCGCGCGCGAAGTTGCGGAAGCCCTGGTCGTCCATGTCCGACCGGGCAGTGCCGATGATTTCGATATCAGGGCCCAGCAGGCCTTCCGCGTCGAGCGCGCAAAGCGAAGGGAGGAGCATCCTGCGTGAAAGATCGCCCGTGGCGCCGAAGAGGAGCAGGCGATCGGAAGTGAATTGCGTCACGGTACCCTTTCCACCGGACGACCGCGCTCCTCCTCGCAGCCGTTGATGATTGTTCTCAAGGCTGCATGGCGTCATGTCCACTTGTGGGCGGACCGCCATGCGGTTGCGCCATAACAAAGGCCGCCGCCGAGCGCTAGGGCAGTCGGGCGCCGCAAGCACGTTTTCCAAACTTGCCGCAGGGTGAATGGACACGGAAATGTCATTTCCGGCCTTGGTGAATACGAATGTTGCAACAATAGTGTCTTGGAACCATGTCACGCGCGGATTTGAATCTTCGGTGCTCACCCACCGCGACCTCAGGAGCATTACAGGCATGAGCATCGAGGGCGTCCACCTCCTCGAACATCTCCAGACCCCCGCGATGATGATCGTGCGGGGGCAGGTGCGCTTTGCCAACAGCGCGGCGAAGGCGCTGCTGGGCGCGCATATCGTCGGGCAGGACGTGCGCATAGCCATCCGCGAGCCGCGCGCCGTCGCCGCGATTCTCAGCGACGAGGGCGGCTCGGCGCGGGTCAAGGGGCTGTCCACCGGCGGATCGGTGTGGGAGGTCGATTGCAAGGTCGTGGGCCTCTACGAGCGACTGGTCAGCCTCTACGACTTGTCGGAGCGGGTCAGCGTGGCGAAGTCGCACGCCGATTTCGTTGCCAATGCCAGCCACGAACTGCGCACTCCGCTCGCCAACGTCATCGGTTACTGCGAGACGCTGATGAACCCCAAGGCGGGCGGCGACGAGGCGCTGCGCAACCGCTTCCTCGGCACCATCCGCCACGAGGCGCAGCGCATGCAGGCGCTGATCTCCGACCTCATGTCGCTCTCGCGCATCGAGGCGGTGAAGCATGAGGCGCCCAGCGACAGCGTCGATCTGGTGGCACTGGCGAGCGAGGTTGCGGGTGAGTTCAAGGGCACGATGGAAGTGCAGGTCCGCGCCAACCAGCCCGAAGCGGTCATCGCCGGAGATCGCGGCCAGCTCTCGCAAGTGCTGCGCAACCTGATCGACAATGCCCGCAAGTATGCGAAGCCCGAAGGGCCGGTGGAAGTCTCGGTAGAAGCCGCCAGCA
The DNA here is from genome assembly GCA_047605225.1 of Novosphingobium sp. Lineage (GTDB taxonomy): Bacteria > Pseudomonadota > Alphaproteobacteria > Sphingomonadales > Sphingomonadaceae > Novosphingobium. The sequence continues at coordinate 15,457 of JASGGD010000023.1, read as the reverse complement.
CCGGCTGGGCGCTCGTCACCGTGCGCGACGAAGGCGAGGGCATCGCCCCTGAGCACCTGCCGCGCGTGACCGAGCGTTTCTACCGTGCCGATACGAGCCGCAGCCGCGCGGCGGGCGGGACCGGGCTGGGCCTCTCGATCGTCAAGCACATCGTCGAGCGGCACCGTGGCCGTTTCGACATCGAGAGCCGACAGGGTGTGGGCACGACGGCTTCGATGATGTTACCGCTGCGGCTGGAGGGCTGAGCGCAGCGCCAGCGGATTGAAGGCGGCATTAGAACGGCGCTCGTCCGCTCACGTCATCAAAGTGTCATTCGATGGACATATTCGCGTCATCGAAATGACGCGAATCCTGAACCCAACCGTGATGCAATCCGCAGCCATGCGCAGATTGCCCGTTTCCGCCATGGCACTAGTCGTCGCTTTGGGCTGGGTTTCCCCGGCTCTGGCGCAGTCCCCCGATTCTGTCACCCAGGCTGACCTTGCCGCCATGCGTGCGCAAATGGAGGCGATGGCGCAGCGCATCACTTCGCTCGAGGGGCAGCTTGCGGCAGCGAAGGGCGCGGCGACGCAGACCGCGAATCCGCTTCCGAATGCAACTGGGACAGCCGCTCCAGTCCTTGCGGCGGGGCCAACCATGCCCGCTGAGGCTCCTCCCTCAGCACCGGCACCGAGGTCGGTCCCGGCGAAGCTCGCCAAGACGGCGAGCGGGATCAAACTGCGCGGCTATACCCAGATGCGCTTCAACGAGATCATCTCGGGCGACAAGGACGCACCATCGGGCCGCTCGCGCCTGCGGTCGGTGCAGGACGGCAGCATCGGTTCGGACAGCAACTTCTTCTTCCGACGCATCCGTCTGGTGCTGCAGGGCGACCTCGGCCACGGCGTCTCGTTCTACCTGCAGCCCGACTTTGCCAGCGCGGTCAACAACCAGACTTCCGGCGAGCGGCGCGACAACTTCCTGCAACTGCGCGATGCCTACGTGGACGTCGCGCTCGACAAGGCGCAGCGCCTCAAGGTGCGTTTCGGGCAGTCCAAGGTGCCGTTCGGGTGGGAGAACCTGCAGTCCTCCTCCAACCGCGTGCCGCTCGACCGCACCGACGCGATCAACGCCGGGGTGCCCAGCGAGCGCGATCTCGGCATCGTCGCCTACTACACGCCCGACCGTGTACAGGCGATCTGGGATGAACTGGAAGCGGGTGGGCAGAAGCTTTTCGGCAATTACGGCGCCTTCGGCTTCGGCGTGTTCAACGGGCAGGGCGTCAACCGGCAGGAGCGCAACGAGAGCCTGATGTCGGTGGCGATGGCGACATGGCCGATGCGGCTCGATGGCATCGGGCTGGACGGGCAGGTGCTCGAAGTGGGCGGCTCGCTGATGTACAACAAGGTGAAGCCGGAAGTGCGCGCGGGCGGGGTGTCCGCGCAGAACTTCACCGAGCGCCGCGCAGTGGCGCACGCGATCCTCTATCCGCAGCCCTTCGGCATCCAGGCCGAGTGGACCTTCGGACGCGGGCCGCAGTTCAACACTGCCACGCAGGCGATCGAATCGCACAATGCCAGCGGCGGCTACGTGATGCTGATGTACCGCATGCCGGACTTCGGCGCGGGTCGGGTTATCCCCTATGCGCGCTGGGAGCGCTACAAGGGCGGCTGGAAAGGCGCGGTCAATGCGCCGCGGCTCGATACCAACGACATCGAGCTTGGCGTGGAATGGACGCCGGTGAAGCCGATCGAGTTCACGCTTGCCTACGCCCGCATGAAGCGCGCCGAAGCCGACGAACGCCGCGCCGGACAGGCCGAGGGCGACGTCCTGCGCGCCCAGATCCAGTGGAATTATTGAGCGGTTTGGACAGGATTTTGCGGGCGTCGCCCACTTAGTCACGTTATTGACGTAAAAGTGTCATCAAAGACCAATAGGGGGCTGGTCAAGATCAAAGCCCAAGGGGTTTACCAATGCGTTCGACCAAGACCTTCATCTTCGCCGCCGTCTCGCTCGCCGCGCTCAGCGCTTGTGGTGGTTCGGGCGGTTCCTCGGCCGGATCGCGCGACTTCGTCCGCGCGGTCGGCTCATCGACCGTCTACCCGTTCGCGACGGCCGTGGCGGAAAGCTACGCCAAGGCAGCGGGCGTGAAGTCGCCGGTCATCGAATCGACCGGTACGGGCGCGGGCATGAAGCTGTTCTGCGCGGGCGTCGGCGCCCAGCACCCGGACATCGAGGACGCATCGCGCCGGATGAAGAAGTCCGAGTACGAGGAATGCCAGAAGAACGGCGTCAAGGAGATCGTTGAGGTCCAGGTCGGCATCGACGGCATCGCCTTCGCCGAAGCCAAGAGCGGCCCCGGCTTCCAGTTGACCCCCGTCGACATCTACAAGGCGCTCGCGGCGAACCCCTTCGGCAAGCCCAACACTGCCAAGACCTGGAAGGACGTCAACCCGTCGCTCCCGGCCGAGCCGATCCTCGTCTACGGTCCGCCCTCGACCTCGGGCACGCGCGACGCGCTCAAGGAACTGATCCTCGAAGCCGGTTGCAAGACCGACGCCGCAACGGCCAAGCTCAAGGACAGCGACAAGGACAAGTACGAGGCGACCTGCCACGATATTCGTGAAGACGGCCCCTACGTGGACGCGGGCGAGAACGACAACCTGATCGTCCAGAAGATCTCGCAGAACCCCAAGGCGATCGGCATCTTCGGCTACTCGTTCCTCGAAGAGAACCCCGACAGCATCAAGGGCATCCCGATGTCGGGCGTGACGCCGACGTACCAGACGATCTCGGACTTCAGCTACCCCGGCGCGCGTCCGCTTTACATCTACGTGAAGAAGCAGCACCTTGGCCCGATCAAGAGCCTGCAGGGCTATGTGGCCGAGTGGGTCAAGTCGTGGGGCAAGGACGGCCTCGCCCAGAAGAAGGGCATGGTCATCTCGCCCGAGGACGTGCGCACGAAGAACGCGGACATCGTCGCCAAGATGACCCCGCTCGACCCGTCGGTCCTGAAGTAAGCAACTGAAGAAGGGGCCGGGCGGCCAGACATGATACTCACCGGAGTTCTCCTGGCCGTCTTCGGCCTTGGCCTTGCGGGCTGGTTCGCCGCGCGCGGCCGGGCCAGGCTGCTGTACACGGGCCGGGGCTCGATGCACTCGATGCCCGCCTATCACGGCTGGCATCTGGCGCTGTGGATCGTCGTCCCGGCGCTGGTCGCCTGGCTGGTGTGGCAGGCGGTGATGCCGGGCCTCGTCGAGGGCGCGGTCTTCGCCAGTCCCGCCGCCAAGGGCCTGCCGACCGACCCGTTCCAGCTCAGCGCGATCATCGCCGAGGCGCACACGATCGCTGCTGATCCCAATGCCGTCGCCTTCAATCCGGAGGCGCAGGGTCTGGTCGAGCCGTTCCGGCAGGCGCAGACCAAGTTCGGCCTGATCGGCGCCGTGATCGTGCTGATCGTCGCCTTCGCAGGCGGGGCCTTCGGCTTCACCCGCGTCCGTCCGGACTTCAAGGCGCGCACCCATGTCGAGCGGCTGGTGCTGGGCGTGCTGCTGGCGGCTTCGCTGCTGGCGATCCTGACCACGTTCGGCATCGTTGCCTCGCTGGTGTTCGAGGCGGGCATGTTCTTCAAGGACGTGTCGCCGATCGCGTTCCTCACCGGCACCCACTGGTCACCTGCGAGCACCATGGGTGCCAACATCAACGACAACTTCGGCGCGGTGCCGCTGTTCTGGGGCACGATCTACATCGGCGCGATCATCGCGATGGTCGTCGCGATCCCGCTCGGCCTGATGAGCGCCATCTACCTGACGCAGTACGCCACGCGCGAGGTGCGCAAGTGGGTGAAGCCGATGCTGGAGATCCTCGCGGGCATTCCCACGGTGGTCTACGGTTACTTCGCCGCGCTCACGGTGGCGCCGTTCATCCGTGATTTTGCCGCGTCGATGGGCATGAACAATCCCTCGACCGAGAGCGCGCTGGCCGCAGGTCTGGTCATGGGCGTGATGATCATCCCGTTCGTCTCCTCGATGGCCGACGATGCGCTTGCTGCCGTGCCGCGCGCGATGAGCGACGGTTCGCTGGCGCTCGGTGCCACCCGCTCGGAGACGATCAAGAAGGTGCTGCTGCCCGCCGCACTGCCCGGCATCGTCGCGGGCGTGATGCTGGCGATCAGCCGCGCCATCGGCGAGACGATGATCGTCGTCATGGCCGCCGGTGCCGCCGCCAACCTTTCGGCGAACCCGTTCGCCTCGATGACCACGGTGACCTACCAGATCGTCCAGATGCTGACCGGCGACCAGGAGTTCAACAGCCCCAAGACGCTGTCGGCCTTCGCGCTGGGCCTGGTGCTGTTCATCGTCACCCTCATCCTCAACATCGTCGCCCTGCGCGTCGTGAAGCGGTTCCGCGAAGCCTATGAGTAAGTCCGACTGGAATTCGCCCGAGGCGGTTCGCCGCCTCGCGAAGCGCCACGCCGCAGAAAAGCGGTTCAAGATGGTCGGCCTCGGCGCGATCGTCCTGAGCCTCGGCTTCCTGGCGCTGTTGCTCGTCATCATGCTGAAGAACGGATTGGGCGGTCTCGACTGGGACTTCCTCTCCGGTTCGGACTCGACCGACGCCAGCGCGGCAGGCGTGTGGGGCGCGGCCAAGGGTTCGTTGCTCACCATGCTGGTGACGCTGCTGCTCAGCTTCCCGATGGGCGTGCTCGCCGCGATCTATCTGGAAGAGTTCGCGCCGAAGAAGAAGTGGATCGAGTGGGTCGAGGTGTCGATCAACAACCTCGCCGCGGTGCCTTCGATCATCTTCGGCCTGCTGGGTCTGGCGGTGTTCATCAACACCTTCCAGATGCCGCGCTCCTCGCCGCTGGTCGGTGGCCTGACCCTGGCGCTGATGACGATGCCGGTCATCGTCATCTCGGGCCGCAACGCGATCAAGGCGGTGCCGCCCTCGATCCGCGAGGCCGCCTACGGCATCGGCGCCAGCAAGGTGCAGACGACTTTCCACCATGTCCTGCCCCTCGCGCTGCCGGGCATCCTGACCGGCACCATCATCGGCATGGCCCGCGCGCTGGGTGAAACCGCGCCGCTGCTGATGATCGGCATGCGCGCCTTCGTCGTCACCCCGCCCGACAGCCTGACGGCCCCGTCGAGCGTGCTGCCGATGCAGATCTTCCTGTGGTCGGACGAGATCGACAAGGCCTTCGTCCAGAACACTTCCGCCGCCATCATCGTGCTGCTGGTCTTCCTGCTCGCCATGAACGGCATCGCCATTTACCTTCGAAACAAATTCGAAGTCCGCTGGTAGAACCATGACCGAAGCAAAAATCACCGCTCGTAACGTCGACGTCTTCTACGGACAGAAGAAGGCGATCAACGACGTCTCGATCGACATCGACAACGGGATCGTCACTGCCTTCATCGGCCCGTCGGGCTGCGGCAAGTCGACGTTCCTGCGCACTCTCAACCGCATGAACGACACGATTGCCGGCGCCCGCGTCGACGGCCAGATCCTGCTCGACGGCGAGGATATCTACGCGCCCAGCATGGACTCGGTCGCCCTGCGCGCCCGCGTCGGCATGGTGTTCCAGAAGCCGAACCCGTTCCCCAAGTCGATCTACGAGAACATCGCCTACGGCCCGCGCATCCACGGCCTTGCCAGCGCGAAGTCCGATATGGACCGCATCGTCGAGAACGCGCTGAGCAAGGCCGGGCTCTGGGAAGAGGTCAAGGATCGCCTGACCGACGCCGGCACCGCGCTTTCGGGCGGCCAGCAGCAGCGCCTGTGCATCGCGCGCGCCATCGCCGTCAGCCCCGAAGTCATCCTGATGGACGAGCCGTGCTCCGCGCTCGACCCGATCGCCACCGCGCGCATCGAGGAACTGATCGACGAGCTGAAGGAAAGCTTCGCCATCGTCATCGTCACTCACTCGATGCAGCAGGCCGCGCGCGTGTCGCAGCGCACCGCCTTCTTCCACCTCGGCAGCATGGTGGAATACGGCGAGACCGACCAGATCTTCACCAATCCGCGCGAAACGCGCACCAAGGACTACATCACCGGCCGCTACGGCTGAGTTGGTGAGCTGACAGGGAAAAGCCATGGTAGACCATACCGTCAAGGCCTTCGACTCCGAGATCGGGCAGCTTCGCGGCCTCGTCGCCGAAATGGGCGGGCTCGCCGAAGTCGCGATCCGCGACGCCATCACCGCGCTCGTCCACCATGACGAGGAACTGGCGGCGCAGGTCGTCGCCGCCGACGCTCGCCTCGATGCGCTGGAGGCCGAGGTGGACCGCCTCGCCGTACGCACCATCGCGCTGCGCGCGCCGATGGCCGACGATCTGCGCGACGTGATCGCCGCGCTCAAGATCTCGGGCGTGATCGAGCGCATCGGCGACTACGCCAAGAACATCGCCAAGCGCGTCAATGCGCTGGAAGGCCGCACCAAGATCGACCCGGTCACGCTGGTCCCGGCCATGGCCGAGATCGCCGAGAGCATGGTTCGCGATGTTCTCAACGCCTATGGCTCGCGCGATGCGGCGCTGGCGGTGGAAGTCATCAAGCGCGACCAGAAGCTGGACCAGTTCTACAACACGCTGTTCCGCTCGCTGCTGACGCACATGATGGAAAACCCCGCGACGATCACCAGCGCCGCGCAGCTTCTCTTCATCGCCCGCAACCTTGAGCGCATCGGCGATCACTCCACCAACGTGGCGGAGATGGTCTACTATGCGGCCACCGGCGAATATTGCACGGAGCGCGATTCGCTGACCGATGACACCAGCTCGGGGATGCTGTCGTGAGCGCCGCCTCGATCCTCGTCGTCGAGGACGACGTCGCCCTCAGCGAACTGCTGACCTGGAACCTCTCCGCCGAGGGTTATGACGTGCGCTCTACGCCCGATGGCGAGGAAGCCCTCGTCATGGTGCGCGAGCAGACGCCCGATGCCATCGTGCTCGACTGGATGATCGAGCAGGTGCCCGGCATCGAGGTCTGCCGCCAGCTGCGCAAGGACAAGGAAACCGCCTCGGTCCCGATCATCATGCTCACCGCGCGTGGCGAGGAAGAGGACATGATCCGTGGCCTCAAGACCGGCGCGGACGACTATGTCACCAAGCCGTTCTCGCCGCGCGAACTGATGGCGCGTATCGAGGCGCTGCTGCGCCGCGCGCGTCCGTCGCTGGCGGGCAGCGTGCTGTCGTGGGGCGACATCGAACTCGACGCCACCAGCCACCGCGTGCGTCGCGGCGGCGAGGCGCTGCACCTCGGCCCGACCGAGTTCCGCCTGCTGCGCTACTTCATGGAACGCCCGAACCGCGTGGTCTCGCGCCAGCAGATTCTCGACGGCGTCTGGGGCATGGACTCCGACATCGACGAGCGCACGGTGGACGTCCACATCCGCCGCCTGCGCAAGGCGATCAACCGCGACGGTGAGACGGACCCGATCCGTACCGTGCGTGCCGCGGGCTATGCGATGGACGTGGCGTAAGGCTTATCAAGCCCCCTCGGGACAAAACGATCCAGTAAGAAGGGGCCGCCTTGCCGCGGCCCCTTCGCCGTTTCAGCCCAGACGGCTCAACCCAGCAGGCCCGCCGTCTGCGCCAGCAGCCACAGGCCGATCACCAGGAACAGCAGCGCCGCCACGGTACGCACGACGTTCAGCGGCACCTTCTTGATGAGCGCATTGCCGAGGAACACCGCCGGGACGTTGGCCAGCATCATGCCGATGGTGGTGCCCATCATCACCGGCACCACGCTCTGGAAGCGGGCGCCCAGCGCGATCGTGGCGATCTGGGTCTTGTCGCCCATCTCGACGAGGAAGAAGGCGATCGCGGTCGCCAGGAACGGGCCGAAGCGGCTGGGCTTGGCCTCTTCGTCCTCGTCGAACTTGTCGGGAATCAGCGTCCAGCCCGCCATCAGGATGAAGCTGGCGGCGACGAGGTAGCGGAACCACTGCCCGTCGAGGAATGCCGCCGCCTGTTCGCCCACCAGTGCGGCGAGGAAGTGGTTGGCGATCGTCGCGGTGAAGATGCCCGCCACGATCGGCCAGGGCCGCTTGAAGCGCGTGGCGAGGACGATGGCGAGAAGCTGGGTCTTGTCGCCGATCTCGGCGAGAGCGACGACGGCGGTCGATGTAAGCAGGGCTTCCATGGTCATGGTACTTTCGGGCCGGGCGGAAACGAAACGCAACGACGCATTCGGTAATCCGCCCGGCCGAGCGACACCGCATGCGTCATTGGTCTCGCCCGGACGTTTTTGAAACGTCCTCCTGCGCGCCATGGCCTCTCGACCAAGTGTGTTGACGGCAGGTCCCGCGACATGCGCGGGCGGCTACTCCCCAGATGACGGGATGGCGCTTACCGGTGTTCTGCAGCTTTGGGAAGCGCAAAAAGAAAGGCCCGGTCGCTGGGCGACCGGGCCATGAGGTTGCCGTCGGGAGGGCAGGTGCCTCCCCGGAAAAGACGGCTTAGAAAGTGACCGAAGCCGAGAGCGAGAACACGCGGCCCACGTCGTAAGTGTTGACCTGAATGCGGCCACCCTCGAAGTCCTGATATTCCGAGTGCTTGCGGCCCGTCAGGTTGCGCGCCTCGAACTTCACCTCGATGTCGGTGCCCGCCAGTTCGATGCCCTGACGCGCCACGAAGTCGATCGTGAAGCCGGGGTTTTCGAAGATGTCGTTCTGGCCCGACTGGTTGAGACCGCGGCTCGTCACGCGCTTGCTGGCGTAGTTGAACAGGAAGGTCTGCTGCGAGAGCCCGTCCTGCTGTTCGAGGCCGAGCTGCACGTTGGCGATATGCTCCGACTGGCCGGTCAGCGGCGCGCCGTCGCGGAAGTAGTCGAGCGCGTTGTTGGTCGAGGCACCGTACACCGCCGTCGTGTCGCCCTGCTTCACGCTGAGCTTCGACTTGGTGTAGGTGTAGTTCGCGGCCAGCAGCAGGCGACGGTCGGCGAACACGTCGAAGTACTTCTGCAGCTCGACTTCCGCGCCGTAGAGGTTGGCCGAGGGCGCGTTGGCATAAGTCGTCACGAAGTCGCTGCCCGGACGGACCAGGAACGTTTCGATCGGGTTTTCCAGACGCTTGAAGAAGCCGCCGATGGAGACCTTGTCCTTCGTGCTCAGGTAGTACTCGAAACGCGCTTCGGCGTTGTAGAGCTGGCTGTCCTCAAGCAGCGGGTTGCCGCGATAGCTGCGGTTGCTGTCGGGGTCGAAGAAGGTTTGATAGAGCAGCTCGCGGAACTGCGGGCGTGCGATCGTCTTCGAACCGTTGACGCGCAGCTGCATGCCGGGCTGGAACTCGTAGGTGAGCGTCAGCGCAGGCAGCCAGTATTCGCGTTCGAGGTTGGTGTCCGGGATGGCCGTGCCGGTGGCGGCGATCGGCACCACGCCCGCGAACTGGGTGGCGTATTCCCAGCGCACGCCGAGGTCGAAGCTGAGGGCGTCGGTGACCTGACCGTTCAGCTTGGCATACCACGCGTGGTTGTTCAGCTTGGCGTCGAACACCGCGCCGGCATAGTCGATCTCGTTGGTGAGGAGGGTGTAGTCGAGCGCACCGTCCGTCGCCTGATCGAGGTAGAACATGCCCGGCTGGAACAGCACGTCCGGCCGCAGCAGGCCGAAAGCGCTGACGAGGTCGGTGTCACCCTGCGCGCGGATCTGGAACGAGCGGCGCGAGGTGCGGCGGTCGTTGAGCTGGTAGGCGTAACCAACCGTGCCCTGCCAGCCCGCGTCGAACGAGTGCGAAAGGTCGGCACCCGCCGACCAGACGTCTTCGTCGAGGTTCGAGAAATCGACCGTGGCGTCGCCCTGGTTGCCGCCGTCGAGGCGGTTGATGAACTGGTCGCCGTTGGTGCCGCTGTTCAGGCGCACGTACTGGAGCGAGATCTCGTAAGGCGCCTTGCGCTTGGAGTTGGCGTAACCACCGCGCACGTCCAGTTCGGTGTCGCTGCCCAGCTTGAATTCGCCGACCAGCTGCGTGTCCATCAGCTGGCGTTCGTACCAGCCGGTGTCCTGGTACATGTAGTCAATCGTCGGCGTCGCGTTCTGGTAGCCGAGCGAGAGCGAGGCACGCTTGACCGTGTCGTGGATGTACACGTTGGTCCAGCGGATCTTGTTGTCGCCCCATTCGAGGCCGAGGCCCAGCATCGCGTTGGCGACGATGCGGTTTTCGGTGACGACCTGCTGGAAGTCCTGCTCGCGCGTGTCGTAGTCGAGACCGGCGATGCGCTGAGTGGTGATGTCCTTGGTCTGCAGCTTGTTCGAGTAGCTGGCCGCCGCGATCACGCCGAGGCGGACTTCGCCGATGTCGGCATACGTACCGGCCGAAAGGCTGCCCGAGAAGTTGACCGGAAGGTGATCGTCCTTCTGGACCACGGCGTTGCGGCCGTTGATCAGCGTGCTGCCGATGGCGCGGGCTTCATCGCTGGTGCCGTCGAGCAGGGTGCCGCTGTTCAGATAGTCCTTCATCTCGACGGACTTGTTGCGGTTGCCGTTGTCGTAGCCCGTCCAGTCGGTCTTGCTGCCGTAGTAGGTGTAGCCGAGCTTGTTGGTGGTTTCGGTATCCCACGAGGCGCCGCCGCCGATCGTCAAGAACGGCTTGTCGGGCACGGCGCGGGTGGTCAGGTTGATGACGCCGCCGCCGAATTCACCGGGGAAGTTCGCCGAGTAGCTCTTCTGGACGAGCGAAGAGGCGATGATGCTGGTGGGGAACAGGTCCAGCGGGACGACGCGCTTGAGCGGCTCGGGGCTGGGCAGGGGCGAGCCGTTGAGCAGCGCCAGCGAGTAGCGATCGCCAAGACCACGTACGTAGACGTAGCCGTTGCCGACCACCGAAAGGCCGGTCACGCGGCCGAGTGCGCCGGCGATGTCGCCTTCGCCGGTACGCGCGATTTCCTCGTTCGAGAGGACCGAGACGACCTGCGGGGCATAGCGCTGGACATTGCGCGAGCGCTGGCCGGTGACGAGGATCTCGCCGCCGGGGATCGAGACGTCGGGTGCGTTGCCCTCTTCCGAATCCTGGTCGGCGGGAGAAGTGCTGTCGGTCGTGGTGCTGTCCTGCGCCCAGGCCATCGTCGGCATGGTCATCGCGCTGGAAAGCAGCAGCGCCGCTACGAGCCGCGGCTTGGTCATTTGGTGTCCCCCTGGAACAGAGAATTGGATGCAAATGAGGGGACGGCCTTCGCGGACCGCCCCCCCTTTCATTCGACTAAGGGCGGTTGCCTCAGGTGACCGGCAGGGCCGTGCAGGCGCTGTTCGAACCGAAGTTCGCGGTCGCGGTGTCGCAGGTCCAGCCGCGATACCAGGTGTCGCTCGCGTCGCGGACGGCGCCGACATAGGTTACCGCGTCGAAGAAGCTCGAGAGCGACTTGATGTTGGCATAGGCCACGACACCGGCTTCGTTGGCGCCGTTAACGAAGGTGCTCGCCAGCGTCGAGGTAAAGGCGGCGTTGTTGTTCGTGCCCGCGTTGAACGCGGCCTGGACGTCGGCGTTGCCGTAGCTGCCGGTGCCGAGGAACGCGCCCGAACCGGCGCAGGTCATGACGACCGACTGAGCCGCCAGCGTAGCGCGGGTGGCGGTGGTGCCGGTGCCGTTGACGCGGATGCATTCGTCCTGCGGATCATAGACTACGCCGTTGACCAGGGTGAGGTCGGCGTTACCGCGCACGAAGATGCCCGCGTTGTTCGAGTTGTTGTTCACGCCGGTCTGGATGGCGGTGAAGTTGGCCACGACGGTGCGCTGGCGCGGCGTCTGGTCTTCGTTGTTGTTGCTGTCGACTTCCATCAGCGAGTCGCCGTCGGCAGCGCGCTGCGCGATGATGACGTACTGGAAGTTGCCCTGCAGGCCGGTGTCGATGTCGAGGCTATCGTCGTCGGCGTTGACGGCGATGTAGTGCTTCATGTTGACCGCGCCGCCGAAGAATTCAGCGCCGTCGTCCGAGCTGTTCACGCTCTGGATGTACTCCAGCGTAGTGCCGGTGCCGGTGCCTTCGGTGGTCAGGGCCTGCAGTTCGGTGTTCGAACCCAGGACGTAGCCCGAGAAGCGGATCTGGACATACTTCATGATGCCCGCGTTGTAGGTGTTGTCGCTGCCGCCGAAGACAGCCGGGTTGGCCGAACCTTCGGTGTCGCGCTCGCAGGTCTGGTTCGTGGTCGAACCACCGGCGGTGCAGTCGGTGATGATGCCGCGGCCCATCAGTACGACGCCGCCCCAGCGGCCGTCGGTGGCTTCGGTCGCGGTGCCGCGTACGTTCTCGTAAGTGGTGAAGATGATCGGCTGGGCGAGGGTGCCCTCGGCATTGATCTTGTTGCCGCGATTCACCGCGAGCCATGCCGGGTCGGCACCGTTCTGGCCGTAGACGATCACGCCCGGCTCGATGGTGAGCGTGACGTTGGTGTCGGCGGTCAGCGAGCGGCCGCTGCAGCTCAGCGTCGTGGTGGAGAACGGAGCGGCGTTGGTCGGAGCGGTCAGGCCGCCGTCACAACCGACGTCGACGCGGCCGTTCATGCGGTAGAGCACGCCGTCGACCTTGGGCAGCGTCGTGCTGGCGTCGATCAGCGAGGGCAGGGTGCAGACGCGCCAGGTGCCTTCCGGGCCGCTGACGGTGCCACTGTTGGTCAGGCCGCCGGTAGCGCCGATCGCGGGGCAGTCGGTCGCCGCTTCGACCAGGCCGGTGCCGGGGGTCGGGGTGGGGGTGGGCGTCGGGTTGGTGATGTCGACATCGATCGAGCCGGCACCCGGCGAGGAGATGTCGTCGGCGCCGCAGCCGGCGAGAGCGAGTGCGCTGCAGCCCATGAGCAGCAGACCGGAAATTTTCTTCACGATGAATCCCCCGTGTGTTCAGGCGTGTTCAGGTCGAACAGATCGAACGGGGGCGATCACGATCTCGCCCCTCGCTGACCGAGGCGTCTAGGCTCCGGGGGTGACGCTTTGTTGGCATTACGGTGACACTAATATGCACTTACACGACGGTAATATGACGTTGCCGATTAGCCGCACGTTAGCTGCCTGCTGAGTCGCGCGAAGATTTCGCACTCACAGATAAATTGCATTTTTATGACACTATCGTCATTTTGTTGATGAGCGGCGATTTCCGGCAGACGATGATGGGGTATCGACACAGTCCACGGGAGAAATCGCAATGTCCCTCACCGCACTCACCGCCGCCGTCCTGATGGGGCAGTCCGCGTTTTCGCTCGTCGTCGAGCGGCCCGCACCGCAAATGCATGATGTCGCCTATACGGAACTCGCTTCCGGCCGCACGCAGCAGGCGATCGCCAAGCTGGAGGCTGACGGGGGCGCCAGGTCGGACGACCCGGCGACCCTCATCAATCTGGGTGCCGCCTATGCCCGCACCGGAATGAGCGGCAAGGCGTTGTCCGCCTTCCGCGCGGCGGTATCGACGCCGGTGCGCTATGATCTGGAACTGGCTGACGGAACCTGGGTCGATTCGCGCTTCGCGGCGCGGCGTGCGCTCAGCGGCTTGCTGGCGGCGAACCGCATGGCTTCACGCTGAAATCCGGTTTCCGGCGGGGATGAGGGGGCGTTCCGAAAGGAGCGCCCCTTTTCCTCGCTCATCTCCTCTCGATCCCCGCTGCATGAGGCGGGTCCTTCGAGGTCGCAGCAGCCACGACGGCGCACATACATATAAAGCCGATCGCCGCGTGGCTGCCTCCTGCAATAAAACCGTCATCCGTTCATCATCTGCGACGAGATTTGCGACGAGTTAGCAGTACAGTCGTCACACACCTGTCATCCTGCTAGCGCACTGCGCGCTCATACGGAGGGTATGGTGATTCGATACGCACATCTTCGCAGCCGTTTCGCGCGCTGCTTCTACGCAGTTTCGGCCGTGGTCGCGGCCCAGCTTTCGCCGTCGCTGGCCCATGCGCAGGCGGTTGCCGCCGATCCTGCCGGTTCCGGCCCCATCGTCGCGGCGCTCGGCTGGCTGCAGGGCACGCTGCTCGGCAACGTGGCGACCGCGGTTGCCGTCATGGCGGTGGCGGCCGTCGGTTTCATGATGCTCACCGGCCGGATGAACTGGCGCTTCGGCGCGACCGTCATCATCGGCGTGTTCATCCTGTTCGGCGCGGGCGCGATCGTTACCGGCATCCAGTCGGCAGCAGTGGGTTAAGCGCATGAGTCTCGCCCGCTATCCCGTCCATCGCGCGTTGACCCGGCCGCAGATGTTTGCGGGCGTGACTTACAGCTTCTTCATCATCAACTTCGCTCTGGTGACCGAGATATTCCTCATCACCAAGAGCTTCTGGACGCTGCCCGTGATGCTGATAATCCATGGCATCGGCTATCTCGCCTGCCTGCGAGAGCCGCGGGTGTTTGATCTGTGGATCGCCAAGGTCAGCAAATGCCCCCGCGTCGCCAACTGGCAGCGCTGGGGCTGCAACAGCTACGCGCCGTAAACGACTGCGCGCGCGGGGGACGACAGTATTATGGCCAAGAGCTTCAAATCGCCGTTGAAGGGCTGGGGAGCCAAGGAAGTGCTCGCCGGTGATCGGCTGCCTTACGCCGGGCTCGTTGACGACAATGTCGTGCGCCTGCGCGACGGTTCGGTCATGCTCTCGCTCATGGTGCCCGGCCTCGCGTTCGAGACCGCCGATAGCGACGAACTCAATGCCCACGTCGCCACGCGCGAAGTGCTGCTGCGCTCCTCGCTCGACGCGCGCTTCGTGCTCTATCACCACGTCATTCGCCGCCGCGTCGAGATCGAGATGGCGGCGCAGTTCGACGATCCGCTCGCCGCGCATATCGATGCGCGCTGGCGGGCGCGTACGGGTTCGGGCGCGCTGTTCGTCAACGACCAGTTCATTACTCTGGTGCGCCGTCCGGCACGCGGCAAGGCGGGCTGGGCGGACAAACTCAGCCGCTTCATGAAGAACAAGAGCGCCGATAACGCCGAGGTGGATCCCGGCGACGTTCGCGCGCTCAAGGCGGCTGCATCGGCGATGGTCGCCTCGCTCGGCGCTTACGGTGCGCGCCTGCTGGGCGACTACGACGCGCCTGCGGGTCGCTGCTCGGAAGTGCTCGAACTGCTTTCCGCGCTCTACAATGGCGAGATGCGGCCGGTGCGCCGTCCCTCGGACGAGACCGACATCGGCCACATGCTGCCCTACCGCCGCGTCAGCTTCGGCATGGACGCGCTGGAACTGCGCGGCGCGACCGGCGGCACCTTCGGCTCGATCGTGAGCCTCAAGGACTACCCCGATTCGACCGCACCGGGCCTCACCGACGCGCTGCTGCGCCTGCCGTGCGAACTGGTGCTGACCGAAACATACGCTCCGGCCGACCGTCAGATCGCGCGCGAGCGCATCGACCTCTCGATCCGCCGCCTGCGCAGCGCCGACGAAGAAGCCGTGGCCGAGCGCCGCGAAATGTCCGCCGCGCGCGATGCGCTGGGCACCGGTTCGGTCGGTTTCGGCGATCATCACCTCTCGGTTCTGGTGCGCGTCGAGCGAATCGGCGCGAACCAG
>JASGGD010000022.1:0-39721 GCA_047605225.1 Novosphingobium sp. | reverse complement strand
CGTCTCCATCTGACGAGCTAACTTACCAATGGCATGAATTCTGGGGAGCAGGTCAACGCGAAGAATTGAGGAAAGCCGACGCCCGTTCAGGAACAGATTTCTACTGTTGTGAAGGGTAATTCAAACTACGAAATCACCATTGTTATCAAGCGTACACTAAAATTTTCCGCCGCCGAAATCGGTCAGACTTAATTATTTCGGCGCTTTTTTTTCTGACGATTTATAGCGCTTTCCACCGCTTCCCGGAGGAAGTCGGCTTTCTTCTTGTCGCCGCGCACGGCGTCAAGCTGAATAAGCTGCTCGGCACCGTTTCCCTCAACAGCATGGTCGACCTTCTATCGAGCTCGGGCCTCGAGGCGAACCCACGTCTGTCCAAGGTTAGCCGCGTCACCGACGACATCGAGGAGAGCTTGGCGAAGGAGCCGGACATCTTCCACTTCATGAGCAAGGGCATCCTGGTCGCATCGAGCAACGTCGAGGAACTGGAGCGCAACCGCTTCCGGCTCGACTTCGAGGATACCGACCTCGAGGGCATTCTTGACGGCGGCCACAACTCGCTCGCCGCCGGCCGCTTCATTCTGCGCAGCGTCCTGGCCGTCCGCCACGGCGAGGACAGGGCAGAGACGATGGTCCGTCCGCTCAAGACGTGGGAGAAGTTCAAGAAGGTCTGGAACGACAATCTTGAGCTAATCAAGGAGGAGAGGGCCGCGATCCCCGAAATCCGCATGCCCATCGAGGTGATCTACCCCTCCGACGAGCCCGAAGGCTTCGCCTACTTCCAGGAGAAGGTGCTGGCGATCAACGCGGCGCGCAACAACAACGCCGAGTTGACCGCCGAGGCTCGCGCCAACAAGCTGGGCTACTACGACGAGATCAAGGCCGCGCTCGATCCGACGCTGGTCGATGAGGTCGAGTGGAAGACCAATGATGGCGGCCGCATCAAGGTGCGCGACCTCGTCGCTCTCGCTCTAATCCCGCTCTCCCGGCTCGAATACAAGGAGACGGAGCAGGTTCGTCGCTCCCCGACGGTGATCTTCTCGTCCAAGGGGCAGTGCGTCGACCTCTACGACAAGCTGATGGGCGAGGAGGGCGTCGCTGAGGAGACGAAGGGCAACATCGTTCAAGTGGTCGATCCGAAGGTGAAGAGCGCGCTGGCGATGATGAAGGATATGCCTCGGCTGTTCGACCTCATCTACAAGCTGCTTCCCGACAGCTACAATAAAGCTGGTGGCCGTTTCGGAAAGATCGATGGCGTCCGCATGTCGAGTGACGGAAAGCCGCTCAAGTCGCAGTACTATCGCGAGCCTATCTCCTATACCTATGGCGACGGCTTCATGTATCCGCTCGTTTATGGTCTGAGTTCGCTCATGAAGAACAAGGACGAGGGCGTCGTGTGGATCACTGATCCGGACGCCTTTCTCAAGCAAAACATGCTGACGATCATGAAGTCGTTCTACGCAATGATCGCAGGCATGAACTTCGATCCGGCCAAGGTCGGAAAGCAGGGCGGCGCCTACAATCTGGCCTGCGACCTCGTGTCGGCCGCATACAAGGATGAACTCCTGCGCAAGCACGGCTTGGCCTGATCCCATGAACCGGCCCCGGCGGAAGACGGGACTGCCCAGCTGAAGCATCAAAAACCGTAAAAGGCGGCGACACCGGCCGTCGCCGACCGACCCCTCGCGTCCGGCGCAGGCCGGCACGATCGGACGAGCGAATCTCCGGCAATCACGACGCCCGACGCACCCGCCAGCTTGCGGGTCAGCGAACCGGTCATCGCGCCCAATCACCATCGCCGCCAGTGCGCGGCGACATGGAGACCCGACATGGCAATGGACCACGAATATTCCGTCATAGACCACCCCCGCGCTGTCGTAGGGCGCTGGCTCGGCACCGCCGCCGGCGGCCTCGCCGCGCTCGCCACCTTCGCGGCCCCCGTTCTCGACCGCTGGTTCGATCATCTGCACACGACTGTCGGCACCCCGAAGTGGGTGATCATGCCGGTCACGGCCAGCCTCGCGTTCGCGATCGTCCACCTCTCGTTCGACAAGCTGCTCTGGCGCTGGCCTCTCGTCAGGGCCCTGCTGAAGATCCCCGACCTTAACGGGATCTGGCAGGTGTCAGGCCGCACCATGAACCCCGTGGAGGGCGCACCGGACACCTGGAGCGGCGAGCTCCGCATTACCCAGACCTGGGAGAAGATCTGGGTCCAGCTCCGCACGGGCCAGTCCTCGTCGACGAGTAAGGCGGCGTCGCTCATCCGCCAGCCCGGGGCCGGCTGCGTGCTGATGTACAGCTACCGGAACGAGCCTCGCATGGGCGAGCAGATCTCCCCGCACGTCGGCTACGCCGAGCTGACCTTCGACGAGGCCCTGACGGGCGCGGACGGCGAATACTTCAACAGCAAGGGCCGCATCACCTTCGGCCGCATGACCCTCACCAGGAGCAAGTGACATGAGCATCGACTACCGATCCAGCCTCTCGCGCCTGCGCGCGCCGTCTCGGCACCGACCACGGGAAGGTCTCGCTGCACGAGGCGATCAACAAGGTTGAGCGCTATCAGACGCGATCGACGACCGACGCCACCCAATACACCCTCGGCGCCATGCAGGAGGTCGATCCCGACTACACCCGCATCAGCAACGAGGAGGCGGATCGTGTCGCCGAGGCCCTGCGCGGGGGACTGTCGTCGCTCGGGCGCTCCGCCTCCTACCGGCAGCAGGGTTCGGTCCCAGCCAACACCCACATCCGCGGGGCCAGCGACGTGGACCTGCTCGTGCTCCTCGGTGAGGTTCTGACCTACGATGCCAGCGGGCCAGGAGCGGCGAGGGGCTGGTATACGCCTTGGAACGGGTCCGTGCTGTCGGCGGTCCGTCAGCTGCGCACCGACTGCGAGGAGATCCTCGAACGGCGCTACTGGGGGGCGACGGTCGACAAGACCAAGGCGAAGTCGATCCGGCTCAGCGACGGCTCGCTGCGTCGGGACGTCGACGTCGTGCCTGGGCACTGGGGCGACAACGCGACCTATCAGGCGACGTTGCTCGAACGGGACCGCAGCGTGCACATCCTCGACAAGTCGGTGCCGACGACGACCATGAACCTGCCGTTCCTGCACATTGCCCGTCTCGCCGAAGGTGACGTGCCGACCGGGGGTGGCCTGAAGATGGCGATCCGGATGCTGAAGAACATCAAGGCCGACAGCAGCCGCTCCATCGAGCTCTCCAGCTACGACGTCGCCGGCCTTATGTGGAACTGCGATCGGTCCCTGCTGCGGTTCACCTACGGCCGCGAGCTAGCAATCCTGCTCGGTACCGACCAGTGGCTTGAGACGCTCGTCCAGAACCCGTCCTACGCTCGCACTCTCGATACACCTGACGGTATCCGTAAGGTGCTGGATGAACCGGCGAAGGAGGTTGCGCTCGCACGGCTCGCGTCCGAGGTCGCTGCCTTGAGGCAGACCGTCGCCGAGGAGTGGATGCGGACGCTGAAGACTCACAGCTTCGCCACGGACCGGCGCAGCGTTCTCGACGGGGTGTTCATACCAGGTTGATCTCTCAACAGCGTTAGGCCGGGCTAGATGCGGCTTGCATCCGGCCCGGCATTGCGATCCCCGAGACGACGAAGGACGCGCTTCTCCGCTACATCAGCGACAGCTACGTCCGCTGACCTCCTCACGCCATCTAACCCGCCGGTTTGTTTTAGACCAAATTTTTTGCCAGCAACCCGCCCTTGAAGGATTGTCGGTTTTCGGGCGTTGCAACTTGGGTGCACGAATGTCCGGCTATGGGTCATCCCGTCAGCAGCGCCCAGCATCGATGTGTCTCGCATGACGCGTCCAGCCGGTCCGTAAACGACCGCTATCCTGCCTCGCCGTCCCGGAAGCTGTCGGCCTCTAACCGGCCCCATTGCCGTCGTCAGCGAGTGCCTGAACGTAGGACAAATTCCGATGAGCTATCCCGCGTGACGACTTCTTCGATGCGTTGAAAGCGAAGGGCGTTTGCGACGAGATGGTGATCGGCGTCGCTGCCGACCATTGCGTCAGCCGGGCGATCGAGGGCCTGCTCACCCGTGAGTTCGATGTCTCCGTTCCGGTCGGGCTAACGTGCGGAATCGATCGCCAGATCGAGATGGTCGTCTCATCCGTGAACGATTGAGTGGCTTGAGCTTGAGGAAGAGGTCGGAAGGGGATTCAATCTCGTTTCGCAGGACCCACTGATTGCGATCGGCGATTCGGCAATTCAGTGCCGCTCGGGACCGCCGAGAGGTGAAACATCGGTGAAAAACTCTGAACCCGATGAAGCTTCGCATCACCTAGGATTTGTTGCGCAAACTGTTGCGCAAATCGCCGGATTGCCAAAATCCGCCAACGGGCTATCGTTATAAGTGGCTGATTTTATTGGAGATTTTGGTGGACGCACTAGGGCTCGAACCTAGGACCCGCTGATTAAGAGTTCAAAAATTACAGGTTTAAATCAATCACTTAGCTGCATTTTTGCATTGTTTTTCGACCCTTTTTAACGTTATTCTCCAATGCGCAACGCCACACTTTTGGTCACAGCAATTCCTGCTTTTTGGGATGCAATGTGGGATCTTGAGCGGGCGCATTGGAGACTTTGCCGTGCAGACGATTCATACCCGCGAGGAGATGTATGACCTCGTCTGGTCTATCCCGATGCGGGTACTGGCGAAGAGGTTCGGGATTTCCGACGTCGCCTTGCGCAAGCGCTGCCTCAGGGCGGCGGTCCCGACGCCGCCGGCAGGTTACTGGACGCAGCTTCGCGCGGGGCAGGGGCCCGCGCGGCCGCCATTGCCGCCGCGGCCGCTCGGGATGAGCTGCATCGTCGGACCCACCGTGCACCGCGACGTGGCCGCGACCAGCCTCGACGCCGATGTCGGGAGACGAATGACTCCCGGCATCGGCCGGTCGGCGGAGCGGCTGCGCAGGCAGCTGCGCGAGCAGCTCGTCGGATACCTGGCCGATGCCGGCGGCAGGACGCATCCTCTCATCAAGGCTCGCCGCGAGCATGACGAGGTCCTGCGGGCTAAAGCCGAAGAGCGCGGATACGAGCTTCCCTTCGACGGGCCGATCTTCGAGAGCCCGTTCGAGCGGCGGCGCCTGCGCCTGCTGAACAGCCTGTTCCTCATCTGCGAGGCCGCGGGCGCAAGGCCCGCGCTCAAGGGCAGACGCGCCAACGAAATCTCGGTGACGGTCAACCACGTCACGCTGGACCTGCTGCTGGCCGACGACTGGGAAATCAAGCACGGCCACAATGCCTATCCGCTCGAGCTGCCGGGCGGCGGCGCGCCGCTGACCCTGGCGATCCTCGACGGTGGTTGCGTGAAGCGCTGGCATCGCTCCTGGCGAGACGCAAAGGGCAAGAAACTCGAGACCTGCTTTCCTATCATCGCGGCGGAGCTTTTCGTCCACGCGGACGAGCGGTACCGGGAGAAGCTGGGCAAGGACGATCTGCATCGGGAGGACAGGCGGCTGGCGCATGCGCGCGAGGCAGCGCTTCGCGCGCAGGAGGCCGAGCGGCAACGCCGCGCGCAGGCCGAGGCGGCGGAGCAGGAGCGGGTCGCGCGGCTCCTCACCGAAGCCCGCGCACACCATGATGCCCAACTGGTCAGAGCCTATGTCGACCATCTTCGTGCGAACTCACCGGGCCAGGACCGGGCGGCGTTCGAGCAGTGGGCGGATTGGGCAGTCTCGGTCGCGGATGGTCGGCTCGAGAATGTCTGAGGCTGTGCCGCTGACGATCAGGTAACCATTGACTGGCGAGGGCCGGAACTCAAAGGCCCGCCTGATATTGCGGAAGTGCCTGATGAGCGCACCGCGTGCTGGGCCCGCCATCTGCGAAGATCGGCCAGAGGATCGGCCAAATTTGGTTTCTGTTCTGACCAAATATACGGTATTCGGCAATTATTACGTCATAGATGATCGGCCAAAAACATGCCTTCGGGGGCGCCTGACAGCATAGAACCGGCACGGATCGATGCGCCCGACGGCTAGCTTCCCGACCTTATCGCCGAGGTGGCCGCGAAGGGCGAGGCGCTGGGGCAAAAGCTACATCCGCGGACGGCGGAAAATCTCGCCGGCTTCGTGCGCATCATGAACACCTACTACAGCAACCTCATCGAGGGCCATAATACGCGGCCGCTCGCTTGCCTGCCATGCTGGGTCGGGACCACTATTGTTCCGCCTGTTCGATCGTTCGCCGCAAGAGGTCGCGGCTGATGTCTTGTGCTCGGTTGATGAGATGTCGTGTCGTGTCGCGTACCATGAGCTGCGCGTTGATGGCTTCGACTGCTGCAGGTGTTGCCTTGTCTACCATATCGAGCGTGCATCGCGCCGAACCGCATTGGTGCAACGCCGCAATGACATAATCTGTGCCGCTGTGCTCCGCGACGGCCGCGAGATCGAACATGTCGCGTGGCTGGAAATTCCAGCCGCGGAAATGGACCTTCTTGGCGATGATCTCGGCCGGGGTCTCGAGCGCGACCGCTCGCCCGCGAACGTCGGTCGATAGGGTGGGCTCGGCTGTGATCGCCGGAGCACAGATGAAGTCGATCTCGCCGATACCGAGAAAGGCGAGTTTCAGGGCGCTAGCGCCGTCGCTGTCATAACTGTCGGGTCGTCGCTCCAGCGGGATGCCCTGGGTCTCGGGATTGAGGTAGGGCAGGATCTGCGGGTCATCGAGAAACAGATCTATATCATGGCTTTCGCGATGATCGATCTGTAGCATAAGCGCGGTGCCGCTGCCAAAACTCCAGTCCGGCATGAAGCCATTGGTAGTCTGGAAATGACCGAGGATATCAACGGCGATATCGAAGAGAACCGGCCACTCGCTGGACCGCCCGGCAGACACGCGATCAGGCTGCCAGTGGCAGCATATAACCCGACAGCTTCGCGAACTGATCCGCGACCTTGCTCGCCTGCGTCTCGTCCACGCCCATGGCGTTCAGAAACTGCTTCTGGACGGTAGCAGGGACTTCGGAAAAGAAAGCGAACACCGGCGCATTGAACGCACTGGCGCTCTTGGGGTCGATGATCATCGCGGCGAGTTGATGTGCAGACAGGTTCGCCCCATAAGGGGCGTTGACCGTCGTCATCACCTGTGTCGCCACATTCTTCTTCATCGTCAAACTCTTGCACGATCAACCACGGATCGTTGCAGATATATAGCGATGAGCCCTTATCAAAACAAGAATGAGGGTCTTTGGGGCCTCACGGCGCCGTGCTGATGCGCGAGCGCGAGCACGAAGGGAGCCCAGATCAGGTAAAGCCTCCTCGCTTGGCGCTAGCAAGCGGCTCGGCGGCGAGACTTTCGCATCCCAAGATTGAAGGTACCTGAGGAAATTTCGGCATTCAGACCCCTGAGATGAGATGACGATCGCTTCAGGGCCGTGCCGTTCGAACGATTACCTTTTCGATGCCATGATCCCTTGCGAATCGCTCCGCCCGCTCGATGGCATCAGCCATGCGCCAGTCGAATGGGCCCGATCCGCCGGAATCGCCTTCGGCACTGTCGAAGAAATAGCCCTGTTCCATTCCACCACGACCGCGATGGACGATGACGGCGACGTGGCGTTCCGTTGGAATGGCATCCTTGGGTGACAGATGGATGATCGAGGTCATTGTTTCTCCGGCTTGCCCTACCCCAGAGGAATCCGAGGGGAAGGAATGCCGCGCGACATCGAACGCGCGCTGGCACGGATATCCCTGTTGATCTCTCCTAGGACTTCTTCAGCAGCACGGATGGCTGTCAGCTAGCCGTCGTGATGAAGCGTAGAGGAGCGTAGGACATTTTTTGAATCTTCGTCATATTCCGCGATGCTTCCGTCGCTTCGTGTCGGAGGGCTGGCCCGTATTAGCTGTTTGCTTAAACCCCGAAAATTCGGAAGCGTTGGCCCTTAAACCCCGAAAACTCGGGGCGTCGGCGCTATTGTCTCGGCTGACATCGGGCTTAAAACCCGATTTCTCGGAAAATTGGTTTAGCTTGAAACAAGCTAGGATGGTTGAGCCTCGTAGCATCGCAAACGCTTTCGGCGTGTTGAAGCAGGAAGAGCCGCCAATCTTAATCGAGAAAATGAACGAGATAATCGCGCACGGCTGGGCCAGAGAGCTGGGAGATTGAATGGCCGGGTGTGAATGCCTGTCACATCATGCGCTAAATTATGGGAATCTCGTCGATTGAAATTCCCACGAGCATTTCGAACGCGGACTTGGCCAGGGTGACCATATCGTCGTGCGACAGTTGGGTGCTCAGCCATCGGTAATCGTGGCGAAAGGGACCGCCATTGAGAATCCATTGCCGCGTCAGATCGTAGACCATGATGCTGTCATAAAAGCTGTTGAGCATTTCGGTAATGTCCGCCTCGTCCTTGCCGGGCCACAAGCGCGGAACGATGCTGTCGTCGTCCGCCTTGTCGGTGAACAGCGAGTGGTGCGCATTGAAAAGGGCGATCTTGTCCTCGTCCACGCGTGATCCGGCGGTCCAGGCGCCCGTCCAGCAAAAGAATTCAGGCGATGTCAATTTGTCCCGGCTGAATGCCACGAAATGGGAGAGCAATATGCGGACGGCCAGATTGCCGCCATCAAACCGAAAGGTCTCCCGCTCGGCCATGATCTGGCTGACGCCCGGCACGGCCGATGCCCACGCCGCGATCGCCTCCAGGCCCGATAGGACCGGCGCATAGCCGCAGGCCTTGGCAAGCGTGTCTCCGGCCAGGACATACTCCTCGCGGGAATAGTCTCGGATCATGGTGCGAAGGTCCGGGCTGTTCCGCGCCGCTTCGCAGAGGCGAATGAAACGGATTCCGGGGTCAACGTCGGCAATGAAGCTCTCAAAGTTCTCGATCTCGAGGGGGAAGCCCGCTGTCGGATTGATTGCGAGGTCGCAGATCAACAGGAAGAGTGCCACTGCCGGATCGTCCATCCTCGCAGGTGGCGGCCATCCCGTCGCCTCGAGGAAGGCATCGAACGCCTCTCCGTATATCTCGTCGAGATATCCTTGTTCACGCAAGGCCGCGATCGAACTCTCACCCCCGGCAAATACAAGATATTGGAGTTGGAGAAAGCGCGCCTGCCCTTCAAAAAGGGCATGAAGGCCGATTGGCGCCATGAAAATCGGGCCGCCATGATAGAAGCCGGGCCGCCGCGTTTTTCGTAATTCGCCAAAGCCGGTATCCCAATGCGGTCCACCGGGCAGATGGGCGAAAGTCGGATCGACCGTGGCGGCAAGGATGCTGGCGGTTTGGCCATAGGCCATTTGCCAGCAATGCCCCTGGCTTTCGAAATAGACGTCGCGCGCCAATTCGGGAGCCCGCCCAGGGCGACTGGCGAGGATCTTATAGAATTCCAGGTCGAGCGTATTGTTCACCGTGCGGTTGGCGGCACCGAGGGCAGGATCGCGATCAGGCCCGTTCTCTTTGCTTTGCGCTTCTGCCCATTGTCTGATGGATTTTCCGATGCCCGCGCGCTTTGCCAGCATACGGAGATCTTTGACATTCATGTGGCACTGGGCAGGCAGCGCGAGACTATAGATGAAACCAGCGGTTGAACCGATGTGCTGCCACCAGTGTATCGTTTCATGCAAAAAGGTGGAGTGAGCCTGGATGGCCTCCGGATCGAAATGATCAGCCTCGTAAAGGCCCGCTGAATGCCCCTCCAGAAGGGCATGCACCCTGGGGCTAAGTCGCAACACGAATTGTTCCGTGTGATAGAGGCCCAAGGCGTTCAGGCAGGCGGACCATTCGCTGATTGCTTCATCTGGCCTTTGGGCAGATTCCAGCAGTTTAGGGTCGAGCGTGAAGCCCTTATGCTCCATCCCTGTCGATCTCTCTTATGACTTCTTCAGCAGCACGAATGGCTGTCTCCCTTAGGAACTGCGTGCGGGATTGACCGAGCAGGCTCGCCGCCTGATCGATCAGAGCCAACTCATCCTTGGTGAAGCGCAGGGTTATCCGAGCGCTCAGAATTCCAGTTCCTTGTGCCACGCCCATTCCTTCGAGGATGCCACCGTCCATTGAGGTTACGAAGGAAGGTCTCAGCCATTCGTCGTCACGACGGGCCTAGCAGTTCCGTAGGCGGCGCTGCAATTATCTCTGCTGTGCATTGCGTAAAAGTCGATAGGCCACCATGCCGCTCGCGGCGGAGCGACGTTGCGGCTGCCGAGCAGTGGGCCTTTGGGTGGCTTCGGGCGCGGATAATCGACTCGAAAATGTCTAATGTCGATTATCCGCAATCAATTGGGCGAGACGCGCGCGGCCTTCCGCGTTTTCGAATCTTTCAAAACCTGCGACGCGATGGGCTTGGTGAGATCAACGCCCTTCTTAACGATCAGACGTCCCATGAGCGCGCCCACGCCACGCACGGCAACGGTGCGTCCGGACTTCGGATCGCAGACAAGCTGCTGTGTCGGCGTGGGCGCTTTTGCCATATCCGCCCATATCGTGACAGGGGCTTTGCTTCCAGTTCTCCGTTGGTGCCTCTCGACTTGGAAATGCCTGAGATTGAGCTCACGACACCTAATTCGGCTGCATGCCTTGAGTGTAAGGGGAAAACGCCTTACGTAGGGCGGCGAAGGAGATGAGGCATGGGTGCCCGCAATACGCCAATACGGGATACGACCCTTACCGTCACGGCGAAGGGGCAGATCACGCTGCGCAAGGATGTGCTGCAGCATCTTGGCGCGCATCCGGGATCGAAGCTGGACATCAGCATGCTTCCTGACGGCGCCATTAAATTGACCCCGAGTCCCGCAAAGGGCAAAATCGTGGATTTCTGCGGTTCTTTGAAGCGGGATGGGCAGCGGCCAATCTCCATCGAGGAGATGAATGACATCATTGAACGGGGCTGGGCGGGCCAGCTGTGAAGATCACGGCCGACACGAACATACTCATCCGGGCAGCAACCCAGGACGATTCTGGCCAAGGAGCAGCCGCGCGGAAACTGATTACCGAGGCGGAGCTGGTTGCCGTAACGCTCACCGCCCTTTGCGAATTCTGCTGGGTACTCCGCGTCGGCTACAAGCTGCCTGATGCGGAGATCGCGGCCGCCATTCGTCTCCTCCTCGATGCTGACAATGTGGCGCTTGACACGACTGCTGTGGAAGAAGGGCTGAAACTGCTCGATGCAGGTGGGGACTTTG
This sequence comes from Novosphingobium sp., assembly GCA_047605225.1. GTDB lineage: Bacteria > Pseudomonadota > Alphaproteobacteria > Sphingomonadales > Sphingomonadaceae > Novosphingobium. The sequence goes on along the minus strand of JASGGD010000022.1, from coordinate 28,571 downwards.
CCGACGCGATCATCGCCTACACGGGCAAGTGGCTGGGCGGCGAGACCTTTGCGTCGTTCGATCGCAAGGCTGTAAAATTGCTCGGTGCTCAAGGTGAGAAGGTGCTGATGCCCGAGTGATGGATTTGCCCGATCGTCTGCGGTTGCAGCTTGGCAAAGGCGCTTGGCCTCGATGATTAATGCGGGCTCCTTTCGAGAGGCCGCGCTGAGAGACCCGATGAATGAAGGCCTTCAAATAGAGAGTCTTTGGGAAGAGCTTGGACATGGCTCTCCCGAAACGCGTGCGACATATGCTGCGCTCGGAATCCGACTGGACGATCGGTGGGTGACTGAAACCGACGATCGCCTACTGGGCCGCACGCGGCGCCATGCGCCTTTACCAGCCTATCATTTCGCCGAGTGGCTCACTTGGAACTGGTGGCGGTTGCGGTGGGAGCCATTTCGTTCAACGCAAAGCTGGCAGCTCGCGCATAACATGGCGGCGATTGGGGGTGGATGGATTTGGCCGAATCTCACCATCATAACCGATGGTAGTCACCTCATCTTGCGGCCGGTACCGACGGATCCTCGGTCCAGCGAACCGTTGCGCTATCTGTCATCGCGGTCGCTTTTTGCGAACGCCGACAGTTTCGAGGCGGCCATCAATGATTTTGTTCTCCGCATTCTCGATCGGCTGCGTGGCTCCGACGGTCGAGCGACCAATTTGGGGGCTCTATGGAACGAGCTTACCACTGAGCGCGCCGATCCTAGATTGTCGCGCTTTCGGAAGCTTGAGGCGTTGTTGGGTTGGGATCCCGGCGAGGCCGACGATGCTCTGATCGAGCAACTTGAGGCTGATAGCGAGGAGTTCGGAATTGGTGCGGTGGAGGAACTCGCCGCGAACGGTGCAGGCGAACGCGCTCCCCTGACCGGTTTGGAGTTGATTGAAATTGCTGGACGTGAGGGCGGTGGGGCTCGACCTAGAGATGCTGCTACGCTTGGGGATGGATCTCATGGATTTGGCCCGGAAACGCCAGCTTGGCGGCGCGGAGTCCATGCGGCCAAGGCTTTGCGCGCGACGGAGAAGCTCGGCGACAACGCCATAACCGATCCCGTGCTCTGTGGATTGGTGGGCGTAATCAAAGGAACTACGGATCGCTGTACCGCCAGGGCGCCCATATCGTTCGAACTCGATGGTCCCGCCGGGGCATCCGTTATTGTGCTGCGGTCCGGCTTGGTAAATGCGCGGCGCTTCGATCTGGCCCGTATTCTCGGCGACCGTATCTTGGAGGGAAGGGGAGCAGTGCTGCGCCCAGTCACCCGCAGTTATACGCACAGGCAGAAGGCGCAAATCGGTTTTGCTGCTGAATTATTGTGTCCGGTTGAAGCGTTGGTGGCATTCTCGGCCCAGGACTTGACCGAAGAATCCTATGACGATGCCGCTGACCATTTTGGCGTCTCCACTAGCGTCGTGAGAATGCAGCTTTTAGAGAACCGCATCATAGGGTGCAGAAACGATCAGCGTCTCCTGCAATGGTAGCTTGGTTGATGGAGGGCAGACGCTCAAGTTCAAGCTTGGAAGGACACATTATGATCGTGAGTCGTCAGGCAGGATTGCGCCCTAATGTTGGATGTTTGGGTGAGCTTTCAGAAGCTGCCGTTGGGACGAGAGAGACGCTCTTCCAGCAACCTTCGAATAGCGCAGGTGATCATCATTATGAACGAGCGTCGTGGCGATTTTCCTAAGCGCGCCAGCCTAGCGCTGATCGCGCGGAACTGCGGTTGCGAAAGAGACACCGTAGCCACCTCCCAGCAAATCAGTTGAATATGTTCCTTATTTGTTCTATATGGGTCGCTAGGAGATAGACAGGACGATTGCCTGTTTCCAACCTCCGCACTACTCGTGGACGCAGATAGGGTGGGAGGATGAGTTGGCTTTCATCAATGATGACGAAATCGCGGCGCTTCGCATTGAAAATATGATCTTGCATGTTGTCGGGGATGAAGAGTTCAATCCCGAGCCAATGCGGATAGTTGAACATGCTGACTTCTTCGTCGAGCGTATTCGCAATACTGATGTAGCTTCAGTGTTCGAGTTTCATGCGGATTCACGGACAAAGGCTCAGCTTGAGCGTATGGCACGCGACGATGACGGATTCGAAGCTGGCGGTCAGGCACTTGCGCGTGAATTTTCTCGTTTTCATCCGGGAAGCAGTCGCGATGGCGCTTTCTTCATTTTTGAGTTGAGGACCGATAATCCTGATGTTCGTATCTACAGTCTGATCAAATATGATTATCAGCAGGTGATCGAGCAGCAACAGCAGGCCGATGGCGCCAATCTGTTGCGCCTCATTGTGCAAGCCTTCGTAGCTGATAAACGTGCGATCCAGAAGTCAGTTCTGGTGCGGGTCGTTGATGGCGTGGCGGAAGCGGCGATCGCGGCGAAGGATCGCATGAAGCAAGCGCCGGAAATCGGTGATTATTTCGCAAATTACTTGCACGTCGTCCGCACGCGTGACGATGAGCAATTGAACCGCAAGGCGATCGAGGCGGTGAGCAATGCATTAAAAGAGCTCAAGGATATACTGCCCGATTGCGATATCCCGCTGGCCTTCCGCGAGGCAAAGGCGGCCTTGAACAATCGTCAACGTATCACTCCGGCTGTGCTGGAAGAGGCGGTGCTCGCGGCGGCGGGCAATCCCGAGGATGAGCGGATCATCGCAAGGATCCAGAATTGCGTTCGGCGTAAGATCAAGTCGGCCAAGCTCGAAGGTCTTGAATTTGCTCCGAACCGCAACCTCCTTCGTAGTCCGGCGATCCGGCGGGTGCGAACCACTGAAGGGGTTCTGCTTTTCTATCCTGATCGCGTAGGCGGCGCGAATGTCGATCGCGTTCGGACGGCGGAAGGTGGCGAAGTGATCACGATCACAACGCGGCATGTCGAGGAGGATGGCATTGTCCGTCGAGAGCCTCGCAGCGCGGCTTGACGCGCTTGATGCCGATGGCGCCTTTGTTTCCGAAGGTGAGGCCATTGTCAGCATCTCCAATCTGGAGGTCGCAGTCGTGCGCGAGGTCGCGGCGCTTGCCGTAGCTTTGGGCTGGGGCGCGGTTGCCTTTGACGGGGCGGGGACCGAGTGGGCGCTCGAAGATCTTGATGAGCCATTTGCGCCGTTCAGGGTTGATCTCGAAAAACCACACGGGCCGGCAGGGGTGCTGCGGCTACTGACCAACGTCGGCTTCGCTTCTTGGTTGGAGCGCGATGCGCCCAGTACGCATTGGCAGATAGCCCAGCTTACGACTGAGATTGTCGCGGTTGGCGCGTGTTTTACGCCTTGGGGCGATGAGATTACGGAGCTTGCGCCTGATCTCGTCTTGCGCGGCCCGCGGACGCTTGTTCGGGAGTTTTCTGGCCAGCGAGCTGTGCCAGCCAGCCTGGCGCGCTGGCTCCTGCTCGACGTTGATACCCTGTCGCTCGATGATGCGGCTGCCTGGGTATGGGCAGAGCGCGCATCGCGCATGCTGCTTCTGTCACTGCCGGATGAGTTTGACGTGGATCGCGGATCGCTTCGGTTCAAAGGGCCACCGCGACTTGAACTGAGCTATCCTGCAATGGGCGCGCCCGTCGCGACGGTACTCGGACTCCCAGGAATTAAGGATCTGCAGGCGGCATTGGCCTGGGTATTTGAGGTCGAGCGCGAGAGCGAGATGCGCCATATCCTGCTGGCGACCGAACTTGCACGATGCGGCGGGACGGGTGAGGAGGCGCCGGAGTTTCTGCGCGATTATCTCGGCGCGGCCTTGGAAGGCGCGAAGATTGCCTACCAAGTGCAACTCGCCGGCATGAGTAGTGATGCTCTCAAGACGCTGGCAGAACTGCGCAAGAGCGTCACCGATGAAACCGCGAAAGTATCCGATGCGACGCGCCAGATCATTACGGCGGTTGCGAGCGCGCTGGCAGTTGGTGCCGGGCTGATCGGCGCCCGAATGACGACGAACGCAAGCCCGTTACTGATCATACTCGTGATGGTGATGGCTGGTGCCTATGTTGCGATTACCATCCTTTCGGGCGTGATGTTCACCTTGTTGCAGCGCAAAGTGCGTAAGGAGTGGCAGCCCAGACTCTACAGGTTTCTATCGCAGCCGGACTATGAGGCTCTGGTTGCCCGCCCTGCGCGCACGGCGGAGAAGGCGCTCTGGTGGTCCTCTATTCTGGGTGCGCTAGCCATCATCGTGATGGCCTTCGCGATCTTCCTGATCCCTCCCGCCTTAAGCGGACGCAAAGATGATGCGCCGGTCCAGGAGAATGTGTCGGCACTGCCATCGGTCGAAGCACACACGCCGTTGGAGAACAGGACGATACCGGTTGGCGGCGCCCCGGCGAATAATACGGTGCCGGCGCTATCCGGCGGAAACTCCACGCGCGATCCCAAATAGGCCGCGCAGCCGCTCGTGGACGTGGCGGCTATCGTAAGTATCAGGCGTCACGAGCCCGAGCCTTTCAACTGGCCGCTTCCCATGTCTAACGCACTTGAAGCCGCCAGTTTGCTCACGGACCAAGAGCGGTGCGGCGGGTTCGGCATGAGCTGCCAGACAGGAATGCGCCCTAATTTCGGCCATTGGGACTGGCTCCGACGTGTCATGAAAGCGGACGCACTCGGATCGCGATACCGTCAAGATCAAGAGGTAGTTCGATCCCTCCCGACCCGCCATACCGTCATACGCCGCCGTTCGCCGATGCTGCCGGCTTTCAAGCCGCCGCCGCTACGCGCAGTCTGTAAATGACGGTTTTTTGGACGAAGCCATTATTCGCGTCGACCGCGGTGAACGACAGCTTTAAGCGATTTGGCGACACAAACGCTCGCCTCGCGGTTCTTCGCGATATACCACCGTTGGAGATGCTGGTTCGACCAGTGAACCCTCACGCTGGGACGCGCGAGGCATTGAACAGGTGAGCAAGTGCAGCGGCTGATCCCTACACTGGACCAGGTTTCTCAGGAATACGTGCTCGTTCAGGCGTGGAAGAAGGCTGCCTCGTACATCCGCTACCACAACTGGTTCTCCGATACTCTAGAGCTAGACCGCGCAGCTGCCGATCTTCCGAGGTTCATATCTCGATTGTCGGCGCGATTACGTTCGGGGCAATATGAGACCGAGGAACTCAAGCTCGTTCCCGCGCCGAAGAGCCAGCGATGGCACCTTGACGCCGAAGGGCTCTGGAAGCCTGAACGATCGGGTCCCACCAAGATCCGGCCGCTCGCCCATGTCTCGCTGTCCGATCAGGTCGCGGCCACGGCCCTTATGCTCTGCCTCAGCGAAAGGGCCGAAACCGCGCAAGGCGACCCAACGGGCGGTTTCGAATCCCCCGATGTGCGCAGGTCAATCATCTCATACGGCAACCGTCTCTTCTGCGATAGGGCTGACCATGAAGGCGGCCTCGTCCACCGCTGGGGCTCCTCCAAACTCTACCGAGCCTATTTCCAAGACTATCGCTCCTTCCTTCAACGGCCCGAGGCGGTCGCCGCATCGCTTGGCGCCGATGATCGCGTCTTAATCGTTCAGACCGACCTCAGGCAGTTCTACGACCGAGTGACGCCGGAATTGCTTCTCTCCAAGGTGCGGGCGCTGCAGACGCCCGATGACGATGGTGCGTTCTTCGACCTAGCGGGAAGTGTTCTCAATTGGTCCTGGGAGGAAAGGGACGAGCGTCAATTCGCCCGCTTCAAGAAGCGTGCAGGCATTCCCGAGTTCGATGGCGTCGCCCTTCCCCAGGGCTTGGTGGCAGCTGGCTTCTTCTCGAACATCGTGCTGTTGGATTTCGATCGGACCGTCATCGGACAGATTGGCCGTGAAGTCGCCAACGGCGTGTGGCTCCGGGACGCCTGTCGGTACGTCGACGACATCAGGCTGACCATCACCACGGCACCAGGGATTGAGCCAACAGAAGCTCAGGCGCGCGTGATGGCATGGCTTGGGCAAATCCTGACGGCGACCTGTCCGGGTTTGGAATTCTCTCCGGAAAAGACGTCAACCGCGTCGGTGGGCGGCGAGCAGATGCCGCTCGTTCGCCAATCCCGAAAGATGGAGCGCATCCAGACTGCGATTTCCGGCGGGTTCGATGCGAGTGGTGGCGAGGAGGTGATTCAGGCGATCGAGGCTCTCGTCCGATCCCAGTTAACGATGAACGGCGAAGGGACGCCGACCCCTCCCGGACTGAGAGCGGTACCCGACGTCAAGGATGAGACAATCGGTCGTTTCGCTGCTGGTCGGTTCAGAAAAACCTTTCGCTCACTCAGGCCACTCCTCGATGATCGACCCTACATGGAGATCGCTGAATTCGGGGAGGAGACCTTTCGGCGCACCAGGCTCTCGCAATCGGAACTGGACGAAGAAGCACGTGCCTTCGCGCTCATCCTAGTCGAGCGGTGGATACTCGATCCTTCCAATGTTCGGCTGCTGCGCGTCGCGCTCGACCTCTGGCCGTCCCGCCAACTGCTTGAGGAGGTACTGAAGCTCTTCGAACCGTATCTCGCCGGTCAGATCAGAGCGGTCACCAGCCGACAAGTCGCGTACTACTGCCTCGCCGAGATATTCCGAGCCGGGGCGACCGAGACAGGCTTCATTGACGATCCAGAGTGCCTTCCCGCTGCGGTCAATCTCGTCGGCTATAGATCTCTGCTTCTGGAGGCTGCGATCCGAGTAGCCAAGGGCGCGGCCGAGCGCGTCCCATGGTATCTCGCGCAACAGGCACTGCTTTACATCGCGGTCCACGATCCCCGGGCTGTCCAACCTCGAGGGATTCCACGGACCAATCGATCCTATTGGCGCCTTCTCTCATTTCTGACAGGCGAACGCGTTGTCTCGTCGGACCGCGAATTCGCAATAGCCGCGGTAGTGAGCCGTAGGTCGTTCCTTTCGAAGGACGAGGCCGTGAACCTCGTTGGCCGGATGCTCACGCCAGAGCGGTTCGCGGAGGTGGCCGCGCGAGATATCGAATTCGCCCGCGATCTCTTCCGCGCCGTCGACCGACAACTCACCGTTCCGGCGGGCATCGCCGAGGACCTGGGGATCGCCGAATGGTCCAACCCGGCGGAAATGCACTCACTGCAGTCCTACATCCAAGACAAAGGGCCATTGAATCCGCTGCGCAATGAGATCGGCGTTCTCAGCTTCGCCGAGAAATTCATCGCGCACCTTGAGCAAGGGAATTTGCCGGAAGTCGTGACGCCGTCGACGACCCAGATAGCGGTTCGGCATGTAGGAAACTATGTCCGAGTTGAGCGGGTGATCTTCAGATCGGCTCAGACCACGCCGACCTACCGGTCTATTTATACCGCCCCCACCTGGGCGCCGGAATCTCAGCGCTGGCGCTTTCAGCTCGGTTATCTCCTTCGATTCATCCTCACGGCAAGAATAGACTTCAGCCTTCCGGTCAGGTCGCCATCTTGGAAGGAAGGCGAGCCCATTTATCGGCCAACAAGAGGGCACTGGTTTCAGCGGCAATATGGCTTCTACAATGGTCACGAGGCCTTCGGGGACGATTGGCTCCCCATCTCGCAGTTCACTCAAGATCTTCTCTTCGATCTGCTCATCTGGCCCGGCTGCCGTACAAGCAGCCCCGATGTCGATCAGTTGTCGCTTGATGAAACTGCTGCTCGAATTCGCGTTGCGCTCGCCGAAGCCGACGCGGCAATCGGCCCGGCAACAGGCACCCTTATGCTCAAGGTCGATGCGCCGATCCCAGGTACCGCATCGAAGGGACGCCCGCTTCGGGCCTGCGTCGTCCAGTCGATCATGCCCGAAGCTGCGGATTTCTCGGCCGCTGATCTGGAGATGCGTTCGCCAGATCTCCGGCGGAAACACCGCAAACATTTGTCTACGGCGTTGGCCGCGGTTGAGAAGATGCTGGACCTTCGCGAGACCCATAAGCCAGCAAGCAAGCGTCTCGACTGGCTCATCCTGCCAGAACTGTCTGTCCATCCAGATGACGTTGCCACCCACCTCGTGCCGTTCGCCCGGGCGTTCAAGACCGCGATCTTGGTCGGCATGGCCTACGAACAAGTCGTCCCGGGACAGCCGCTGATCAATTCGGCCTTATGGATCATCCCGAGGATGGTGCAGGGCATGGGCCTGCAAACAGTGATCAGACGGCAGGGAAAACAGCACCTCTCTCCAATGGAGCAGAAGTACGTCAAACCGGTAGAACTGATCACCGGATTCCGCCCGTGCCAGTGGCTGGTGGGTTACGAATGGTCTAACGATCTGGCCAACGACGCGCTGTGGCTCACCGCGTCCATCTGCTACGATGCAACTGATCTGAAGTTGGCGAGCGATCTTCGTGATCGCTCGGACGTATTTGCGATCCCAGCTCTGAACTTGGACGTCGGCACGTTCGATCAGATGGCGCAGGCGCTGCATTATCATATGTTTCAGCTCGTGCTGATCGCGAACAACGGAGCCTACGGGGGCAGCAATGCCCATGTGCCCAGGGGGGAGGCCTATCAACGCCAAGTGTTCCACACCCATGGCCAGCCCCAGGCAACGATTTCCTTTTTCGAGATTGACGACATCGAAGGCATGAAGCAACGGCGCCGGCTAGGTGCATCGAAGGAAGACGGGTGGAAGTATCCGCCTGCCGGCTGCCTGAGTTAAATTTTTCCGGCGCAAGCTCTGGGGCAGGGGAACGATCTGTTTCTTTACGAAGAGGAGGAATCTCAAGCTGCTTGATTCAGCCTCGGTCGGCTTGGAGCTAAATCGGTTAGACCTCGTCGGGCAGGGTGATCGAGGCAGCTAGTGCGGCGCCGATCGGTCCGGACCGTCGTTCCAGGAAATAGCGCACTCGATCGTCGTTGCTGTCGTCGAATTGCTGTCCCACCTGACAGGTGAGCAGCAAGTCGGCTGCCCAGGTTTCGAGGGGCCAGTTTCGGGTACCGCTCCCAGTTCTTAGCTTCGCGAATGTCGGTGATTGCCCGTTGCCCAAGCCGGTCAGCACCCGGTGCACGTCCTCCGCATCCAGAACCCGGTTGCCGACTGGCATATCCTCGGCCATTCATCCATCTCATCCCTCGTTTGCGAAGACGATGCCAGCAGCAGACGACAATCCATCTTCCTGGCGGGAATTGCACTGCCCGATTTCAATATCGTTTGATCGACGCCGGCGTCCGCAAGCCCGACAGATGCCCGCTCGATGCGCGCCATTCCATCAGCTCACTATGACGACTATAAGCGGTCGACGCCGCAGGCCATCACCAAGGAGACAGGCTTTCCCCCTTTTTCAGAAGAGCGGCTTTGCAGGCGTTCCAAGTCGGCGCACTCGGCGACCGTTCAAACAGTTCGAAGCGGCCGTCGATCAGGCCATTGGAGAACGGGTGAGAACCGACGGCGCATGCGGCGTCGATCTCTGGTCCTCACTCGCCAATATCCGATGGCAGGGACCGAACGGGGCGGTCGTTTCCTACTCTTTTCGGGAAGCGGACTGCCTTGTTGCCTGGGTGCGTGAAGAGGGCGACCATATTCAATGGTATTGCAGCGGGCCTCCCGGTGAGGTGGCGCCGTGGATCAGCGAAGCGATGGCTGCTGAGGGATGGACATGGATCGTTTCCGACTGATCATGTTTCTTCACATGCTGTCTGCAATGCGGCTAAAAACAGTCATTCAGTGCCCAAGCTAAGAATACCGAAACCTGCTGTTCGTTCATCTTGTGGGTCACGCGGTCGGGATGAGATCGCATACCCTTGCGAGAGATCGGGTCACGGAATCGGCCGCATTTCGACAATAAAGTTGTTTTATTTGACGATTTGGGCCTATCGAGTAATGGCGAGGTGCTACGTTAGCCTTTCCGTGCCACTTGCTCGAAAGCTATCCGGCTGCTTCCGATCAAATCGTGTTATCTCATCTGAACTGACCGCCTGCTGTGGGAGTAGAGGGTCGAGTTCCGTTCACGACCGGCTTCTGCATTTTTAACGAAGCCGCGTTCGCTGTGTATACAATCGCGTATACGAGGGGCTGCTGGATCGACGCTCATAGATCACGAAAGTTGCTATTCGTTCAAATCGGAGGAGCGTAGTGGAAGCTATCAGCGTCCATATTAATGCCCCTTTGCAGCGGGCAACCTGCCCGATCGTGACGCCTGCCAATGTCTCGCACCATTGCTTCTGTCGTGGGGTCTGTTGACACTCGAATAACTGCTCGACCTCATGTCTTCCTGCCGTTTTACAGAAAAGCGCTGCAAAGAACCGTGTTTGTCCCTAGAACCGCTGCGGGCACCAGATTGGGGGGAGCACTTGGGTCTGCGCGCGACAACATTGGTCGATCTCTCCAGCGAGTTGCTGGGGCCACGAAATGGCCCCTTCGAGCTAATGGTTGACGATCCCAGGTCGGAATATGTGACGGGGGTGCTTCGGCCCGAGCCGCTGGGCGGCACGGACCATGCCGACGTCGACGGGGACGCTCCGGAGCTGATCGGTGACGTGGGCGGCCGTGAAGAGGATCTGGACGACGCGGCCTTCGTCGGCACGGTGCCGCCGTCCCCGTCGATTGATCCGCGGCAGCCGCCCCGCTCGCTCGGTCTCTCCTTCGTTCTGGACGGCGACCTGCCGCGCCTGCGGGTCTGCGCGACCTGGGCACGCTACGTCAGGGAGGAGGGCGGCTGGCGCCGCCGGCCGGACTCGATCGCCACTGATTGGCTCGACGGACTGATCATCCAGCGCTCGCTGGAGCGCGATGGTGTTGAGTTAAGGATCGAGACGAGCCGCGTGCGCGGCGGTGGCCGCCGCGTGAGCGTCTGGCTGCTGAACTTGCGCCGCGAGTCCGAACGCGGACGACAGGGACCGACCGAGCACGTGTTCCAGCCCCAGGTCCGCGTCGTGCTAGGCGAAGGCACGACCCTTCAGCCGATGCGCAGCGCCGCGAGCCGGGCTGCGCGGGAAGAGCGCGATCTCGACCTCCTCTACGCCGGACGGGAGGCGTTTGCCCGCGGTCACATGTGCGGCGCGACGTGGCGCGCCATCGATCCCGAACGGGACGCAGGGTCCCTGGAGAATGAACGGCCGGCTGCTGCGCCCTTCGTCTTCACCGATGCGCACCTACTGCCGCCTGACGACCTGCGCGCCTTCTCGCCGGCCGACGTGCGCACCGAGTATCTCCCCCTCCATGCGGTCCAGGCCCCGGAGGCGGTATGGTCGGGCTCGGGCGAAGCCCCGGTCCTCGACGCGGATGCGCTGGCCGAGATTTGGGCTCCGACCGAAGTCGTGGCCGCGCTGTCGCCGCTTGCCCAGGGCTATCGGCAATGGGTGGACGAACTGCGCCCCACGGCGGAGCAGCTGCCGGACCAGCTCAGGGCGGCCGGCCGCGCGAACATCCGGCTGTGCGAGCAGCTTGCCGATCGGCTCGACGACGCGGTGTCGCTGCTGGCCGCCGACGAGGACGTGCGTTTGGCCTTCTGCTTTGCCAACCGGGCCATGGCCATGCAGGGGCGGTGGTCGCGCGGCCGGGCGCTGGTGTGGCGACCGTTCCAGCTCGCATTCCTGTTGATCGCGCTGCGCTCGTCGGCTGATCCGGACGATCCCGGTCGCGCTGTCTGCGACCTGCTCTGGTTCCCGACTGGTGGTGGCAAGACCGAGGCCTATCTGGCGCTCGCAGCCTTCACCCTCGCGCACCGTCGGCTCCGCTCTCCGGCCGGCGCCGGGACGGGCGTGATCTCGCGCTACACGCTTCGCCTGCTTACCATCCAGCAGTTCCGGCGGGCGCTCGCGACCATCACCGCGTGCGAGCTTCTCCGGGTAGACGGCCTCGACGCTCTCGACGGAACAGTAGGATGGCGTCCGACAGGCTGCGGGCGCGTCGAGAGCTTCCTGTGGGGCGGCACGCGCTTCTCCGCTGGCCTCTGGGTCGGCGGCAACGTCACCCCAAACCGCATGGACACAATCGCGGCCAGGATTGACAACCGGCTGCACATCTATCTCGGGGCGCTGGACCTGCTCAAGGGCGCACGCTTTGGGTACCCTGGGCCCGATCAGGTCTTGGTTCGACTAGTGCAGAGCGGCCGTGTCCACCAGGGCGGTGAGCCCGCCCAGGTGGTGAGCTGCCCTTGCTGCCGTGCGCTGCTGGCCGTTCCACAGGCGACCGGCGCCGGCGGCGGGCTGGGGGCGGGCGAGCACCATCTGCACCTTCCGCACTCCCGAGCCGGACGGCATGTCCGGCCGTCGCAGCTCGTTCCGCCGGGGCGGGGTGTCGAGCTTCTTGCGGTATCGACCGCCGCACTGCTGGACGGATATGCGACGACGCTGACGATCAGGATTTCCGAGGGTGCGGCGCTCACGGCCGAGCGGTTCGACGAGTGGTGGGAGGCGACGGTGGCCCCAGCGCTAGAGCCCGGCGAGCTCCTCTGTGCGAGGCCCGCGCGGCCGGGATACGCCCTGGTCCGGCGCGACGGCGTGAATTCGGCCGTGATCGGGTTCGAAGTGCTATGCCCCGATCCGGCCTGCGAGCTCAACCGGCGCGCCTGGGCGGAGAACATCCCGGTTCTCCGCTCCGCGACCCGCGCCGTCGCCCTGGCGGACAGGTCGTTCCGCGCGGCGGGTCACGCGCCGCTCCCGACGCTCTCCGGCTGGTGGCAGAATCCTCCGCTTCCGCAGGGCCGGATCTCCTCCCGAGTGTTCGGCCGAGTGCCGATCCCCGCCTGCACCGTCGACGAGCAGATTTACTCGCAGTGTCCGAGCCTCCTCGTCGCCACCGCCGACAAGTTCGCGCGCCTGGCCTTCGAGCCCCGGGCGGCCGGCATCTTCGGCAACGTCGAGCGCTTCCACGCGGTCGAGGGCTACTACCGGCCCGGCGGATGGCAGCCGAACCAGCAGCCGACCTACCGGCCCGATCCGCCGGGCGGGCGAGGTGGCCATGCGGCCCTGCACGTCGACGTGCCCGCCTTCGACCCTCCCGACCTGATCATCCAGGACGAACTCCACCTGATCGAGGGGCCGCTGGGCAGTATGGTCGGGATCTACGAGACCGTGGTGGAAACGCTCGGCTGCGGCCGTGATGGGCGACGCCCGAAATATGTGGCCTCCACCGCGACGGTGAGGCAGGCCGGACCGCAGGTGCGTGCCCTGTTCGACCGGGAGGTCGCGCAGTTCCCACCTTCGGGGCTCTCGTCCGACGACTCCTTCTTCGCGAGGACAACCGAGCCGCACCCTCTGGACGAGACTCGGGCGGGACGCCTCTACGTGGGCCTGGCTGCGCCGGGGAAGGGCGCGCAGACGCCAATCGTGCGCATCTGGTCGAGCCTGCTCCAGTCGGGGCTCGCCGCAAGAGGCGCGCCGCCCCATGAGGATCCTGATCGGCTTTGGACCCTGGCGGGCTACTTCAACGCCGTGCGCGAGCTGGCCGGCGCCGCCACGCTCTACAGGCAGGACATCCCCGACCGCATGCGGCGGCGATACGGCGCCGCTGCGCGCCCGACAGAACCGAACGGCTACATGGAGCTGTCGAGCCGGGTGGACTCGGTCGAACTGCCGGGGATGCTGGACGCGCTGGGAGCGCCCTTCGGCGTGGATGTCGTCTGCGCTACGTCGATGTTCGGGACGGGCGTCGACGTCGACAGGCTCGGGCTCATGGTCGTCCACGGGCAGCCCAAGACGACCTCGAGCTACATCCAGGCGACCGGTCGCGTGGGCCGGCGTTCGGGCGCGCTCGTGGTGACATTCATGCGGGCGTCCCGTCCGCGCGACCTCGACCACTACGAGTTCTTCTGCGGCTACCATCGGGCGCTCTACCGCCATGTGGAGGCGATCACGGTTTCACCGTTCGCGCCCAAGGCGCGCGATCGTTGCCTCGGCCCTCTCGCCGTAGCGCTGCTCAGGCAGGCGGCGGTGCTCGACGGACAGGCGGTCCATCCCGACTGGCGCGTCGAGCAACGGCTGAGTGGCCAGCGCTACCACAGCGAGGCGCTGCGGATGGCGCAGCACCGACGCGACGCCGAGGTTCGGGCGATCGCGGGGATCGTGGAGCGTCGCTCTCAGGTGCAGCCCGGCGATGTCCGACCGATCGCGGGCGTCACCACCGTCGAGACCGAGGCTGAGCTCGACCGCTGGCAGATGCTTGCGCGTCGGGCGAACACCCGAGACGATCTCGTGTACTCGGAATCAGCGCTGGTCCGGACCCCGGTTCGCGAGGTGGTCCTCGGTGACCCACAGCATGCCGGGGCCGGGCTCGGCGAAGCCTTCGAAAACGCGCCACAGAGCCTGCGCGCTATCGAGGAAACCACCACTTTCAGGATCTAGGTGCACCGTGTCCGGACAGTCCATCCGACGTTCCCAGTTCATCACGACCTACGGTCCCGGCGCCATCCTTGAGAGCGTCGAGGGACCCCGCATCATCCCCGCGCTCGAGAACGCAGGCATCTTCGACAACGTGAGCCCGGACGATCATGAGATCGTCGAGAACCGACTTTCCGAAGGCCTACTCGACGGCGCGCGCATTGTCGCGGTGCCCTCCAACGCGGAACTCGGGGTGGAGGAAAGCCGCGGCGTCTTCCGTACCTCGCCTTTTCCGAAGTGGTCGCTCTGCGTCCGGCACTCGGTGCTCTACCGAAAGACGGACGGCGACGCGCGAACTTGCCCGCAGTGCCCGCCGAGCGCGAACCAATTTGATGCGTGGCGCAAGGCCGGGGCTGAGAAGACCCGGTTCATTCAAGTCTGCCCGTCAGGCCACATGCAGGACGTCGACTGGAACTTCGTCGTCTCGTCAATGGGCGGACGGTGCAACGGCAGCTGCCGCCCCGACTATTTCCGCTGGGAGGGTGGCGGCGGCGCGCTGGGATCGGTCCTGATCCGCTGCCCGAACTGCGGCCAGGCGGCCAATCTCGGTCTCGCCTATGCGCGCGACTGGCGCTGCTCCGGCGACTTCCCCGAGGAGTCGGGGCAGGTGCGTCCGCCATGCCCGTCCCGCGGGCGCATCGTCCAGCGCGGCGCCTCCAACGTGTTTATCCCCGAGACCGTGACCGCGCTCACGATCCCCCCCGCCGCACTTGAGCTCCATCGTCTGCTCGACAAGCGCGCGCTGCGCCTCCTCTTCTCGGTGATGCAGCCGGGGTCGTTCGATGCACTTCGAGACCTTCTTGAGCAGGCTGCCGGCACCGGGAACCTGGGGCGCCATGTGGTGGACGCGATCCTGGCCTATCCGCCTGGCGAGGTGATGCGAGCGCTCGATGAGGTCATGCGGCCCAACGACGCGCGCACCGAGGAGGAGATGCGCCTGGACGAGTATCGGCGGCTGCGGGACGCCGCCGCCGAAGGATATCCCCTGCTGCCCGGCCAGGCGAGGGCGCAGTTCGAGGTCGTCCAGGACGACGTTCGCATGTTCAACGTGGACGGCGTCGCGCGCTTTCGCGTGACGCCCGTGAGCCGCCTGCGCGTGGTCATGGCGCAGACGGGATATCGCCGACTCGACGGCGCGCCTGTCGATCGCAAGGCGTGGTTCGATGGCGACGCCTGGTATCCGGGCGTCGAGCTGTTCGGCGAGGGCGTGTTCGTGGACGTGGTCGATACCGGTGGCGCGCCGGCCCCGGTCCCGGTCGAGGGCAACGCGGCTCGTGCCTGGTCCGCTGGGGCGGGGGCCGCATGGGCGGCCAGTCCGGTGCAGCTGGATCCTGCCTTCGTCTGGCTCCACACGCTTTCGCACCGACTGATTGGTGCGCTGTCGCTGAGCTGCGGCTACTCCTCGGCCGCCCTACGCGAGCGCGTGTTCGTCGAGCGCCCCGCCAACTCGAGGGCGTTCGGCGGCGTGCTGCTTTACACCGTCCAGCCCGGGGGTGACGGGACGCTGGGTGGACTGGTTTCGCTCGTGCCCGCGTTCGACGGCGTCCTCGACGCGGCGCTGGGCGATCTCGACTCCTGCTCCAACGACCCGCTGTGTGGGCGCGAGCGCTTCGGCGGGGACCGGGTCAACGGCGCCGCCTGCTACGCCTGCCTCTTCCAGTCGGAGACTTCCTGCGAGCACCGTAACATGTCGCTCGACCGCAACGTGTTGCTGGGACGGTGACGCCGGCGCTGTTCGCCTCGGGATCTGAGTGGGTGAGCGCCGGCGTCCGCTCGATCGAGACCGGCCTGCACGAGATATTCGCCGGCGCGCGTCGCCGAATCGTCGCGTCCGTCTATTCGATCGGCGAGGCGGCCTTTGATCTGCCGGAGACGTGGATTGCCGACGCGCTCTCCCGCGGGGTGGATGTGGTGCTGGTGGTCAACCGCTGGGACACGCAGAGGAGGGTCGCGACCGTTCCTCTGGAGCGGATGGCCCGGGCCGACCCGCGGCTGAAAGTCTGGAGCTGGGATGGACCGGACCACCATGATATGCACGCGAAGGTGGTGGTCGTGGACGACCGGCACGCGCTGATCGGATCGGCGAACCTCTCCGGCAACGGCCTGCTGCACAATCACGAGCTGGCCGTTATGGTGGAGGGGGAGGCCGCCGCGGCTGCCTCGCGGCTGGTCGTGTCGCTGACGGGCTCGACATGGGCGCATCGGCGACCTTAGGTTCAGCGCAATGGCCGACGACTTGACCGATGACCTGCGCCTCCTGCACGAGGCGATGCCGACCGAGAGGGAGACTGCCCTCGGCGAGCGGCTCGAGGAGCGCTTCACCCGGCTTGTCCTCGACCACCTGATCGAGATCGGGAGGATCGACGACGGCCAGGCCGTGTCCTGGGAAGGAGCGGCGGGGCGTGGTCTCGGGCGGGTGTCCGGATACGGGATTGGTGGTGAGCGAGACACGCTCGACCTCGTCGTGGCCGACGTCGGCTCGGCAGAGGAGCTCCGCGCTCTGCGCGCCGACGACCTTGATCGTCTTGCAGGTCAGGCGGGTCGATTTGCCGAGATGGCGCTGAGAAGCGACGCAAGTGCCTCGGCTGACGGCGAAGCCGCGGCGATGCTCGCCACCATCCACGAGGTCCTTCGCAGACTGCGTCGAGTGCGGATCTTCATCATCACCGACGCGGTCTCGGCCGCTAGGCGGATGCCGAGGCGCACCGTCGCGGATCTGCCAGCCGAGATCGAAGTATGGGACCTGCCGCGTCTGACGCGCAGCATGTCGGTTGAGGGCCATGGGGAGCCTGTCGACATCGACTTTGAGAACTCCTCTTTCGGCTGCCAACCCTTCCTGCGGCTGGATGGCGGGACCGAGCACTCGACCCTGCTGATGATGATTCCAGGGCAGGTCCTCGTCGATCTCTATGAGGAGCACGGCGCGGGCCTGCTGGAGTTCAACGTCCGCTCGTTCCTGTCGGTGCGGGGCAAAGTGAACAAGGGCATGCGCGAGACGGTGATGGCCGAGCCAGAGCGCTTCCTTGCCTACAACAACGGCATCGTGATCACGGCTGAGTCGATCTACGAGCAGTTCGTCCCCGGGATCGGCAAGGCGGTCGCCAAGCTGGTGAACGTGCAGATCGTCAATGGCGGCCAGACAACCGCTACCATCCACGATGCCGCCCGGCGCATGGGCGCGGACATCTCGCGCATCGCCGTGGCGGCCAAGGTGGTGATCGTTGGCTCGGGTGTGCGCGACGAGATGGTAAAGCGCATCTCGCGGTTTGCCAACACACAGAACCCGATGCAGCAGGCGGACCTGTCCGCGAACGAGCCGTTCCACATCGCGGTCGAGCGCCTGTCGCGGTCGACTTGGTGTCCAGGCGGCGAGCGGAGGTGGTTCTATGAGCGAGCCCGTGGCCAGTATGACGTCGAGCTCGCACGGGAGGGCGACACTCCCGCCCGGCGCGCGCGCTTCCAGAGCCAGACCCCGAAGGAGCTGAAGTTCTCCAAGGTCGATCTGGCCAAATACCTGAACGCCTGGGGGCGGCGTCCGCATGAGGTGAGCATGGGTGGGCAGAAGAACTTCACCCACCTTATGGAGGATCTTCGTCGGTGCAACGGATTGACGTGGGAGCCCGACCAGCAGTGGTATCAGGACGTGGTCGCGGTCGCGATTATCTGGCAGGCGGCCGAGCGCGTGGTGCGCTGGGAGGGGATCCCGGCCTTCCGCGCCAACGTGGTCGCCTATCTTGTCGCGCTGCTGTCGTCGCGGTCGTCGGGACGCCTCGACCTGCGCCGCATCTGGAACGCCCAAGCGGTGTCGCCCGAGCTGGAGTCGATGCTGAGGAGCTGGGCCATCCCCGTCCGGGATGCGCTCGTGGGGGGCGCCGCCTCGCGGCAAAGGAACCCTACCGAATGGTTCAAGCGCGAGGAGTGCTGGACCGAGATCTCCGCGATGGAGGTGGCACTGCCCGAGCAGCTGCCTACGGAGCTCGGCGCTGGTGCCCGCGCCGTGGATCTGATGCCCGAGACGGGCGGAGGCGGCTTGTCGGCGGATCTCGCTGGCACCCTGCGGGTGAAGAGGCTCGACGCGGCCCGCTGGACCGGGATCGCCGAATGGGGTGCCAGGACCGGCCGCCTGCACTGGCGGCAGTCGGGGATCGCGACCACGCTGTCGGGCATGGCGGCTCAGCAGTGGCGCAAGGATCCGTCCCCCAAGCAAGTCGAGGCGGCGGTCAACATCCTCAACTTGGTCGAGCAGCACGCGCCTGAGCTTATCGCGGCCGCATAGCGTTCAGCTTGCAGCCGGCCCGAGCGTCGACCCCGGAAATCGGGTTCGCCGTTTTCGAGGTTATCCGGATCCTGTTTCGCCTCGTCCGGGTCCTGCTCGGTCCCGCACCGGCTCGACGTGTTCACGTCCTCGACCTCAAGGCTGTCGACCCGCCCGCAGGGAAGTCGAGAGTCGCGGCGAAGCTGAAGGGGAAGACTGGGTTACCCTCACTAAGGTTGCCGACGATCACGCAGAGCGTGCGCTGTCGAGCGAGCCCGTCGGCGACCAGTCGCCCGAAAGCTCGAAGCGTGAACCGTCGCCCGAAAGCCAAATCTCCAAGGCTTCGATCACGGCTGGCATCGGAAGGCGGGCGCGGCCAACCAGGGCACATTCCCAGACCACGGCGGCGCGCCACCCGTTCTTCAGCAGCAGATCGATCTGCTGCGAATCGCGACGGCGGTTCGCCTCGAGCTTGGCGACCCAGAAGTCGCGGCGCGTGGCGGGCGTCACGCCCTTGGGACAGGTATGTCCATGCCAGAAGCAGCCATGGACGAAGATGACGGCCCGGCGACGCCTGAAGACTAGGTCAGGTCGCCCTGGAAGATCGCGGGCATATAGCCGGTATCGATGCCCCGCGCGGTGGAGCGCCCGCCGCAGCAGCATCTCCGGGAGCGTATCGCGCGCTCGGATTCGCGCCATGTTGCGACGGCGCTGCTCGGGCGTGAGGGGATCGGGTGCGGTTGCATCGCGACGGCCATCACCGGACTTGTCCGTCGGCAAGCCGTCAGGCCCGGATCGGGTGGACGATGGCCGTGGTCTCGTGACGATGCAGAACGTGCGCGACCCGCCCGGCGATCATGTGGCTGAGCATCGGCGGAACGGCGTTGCCGATCATCTTGAATGCGTCGGTGAGCGCGGCGTTGCCGAAGGCAAACCAATCTGGAAAAGCCTGGACGCGTGCCGCCTCGCGCACCGAGATAGTCCTGGGCGCCCAGGGGTGGACATAAGCATATGTATCCTTACCCATGTGGCTGACCATCGTCTTCGCCGGCCGGGTGGCGTCCAACCGAGCAACCCAGTCGCCGTGGTTGCCTTCCTGCTTCGCGAGGTAATTGGGGCCGAGGAGATGGTGCGGCGCGCCCACGCGGGTCCCTATCTGCTCAAGCAATAGCCTTAGCGGCAGTGCCCCATCCAGCCGCGCGTGCAGCATAGTGAGCGCGGAGCGCGATGGCATCGCGGGATCGCGCCGTCGGCTATTCTTCCGTACACCTTCGAGCACATCCTCGGGCAGCGCGAGCAGCGCCTCTAGCGTCTCGCGGAGCGCGACGAGCGTCTCAGACTCGTCAGCCCGGTAGTCCATCCAGCGCCTGCCAGGTCCCAATAGTGCGAAGAAGGCGGAATCATCGGATCGTGGCGCTCTACAGGCATGACCGTCCACCGCGCTAGGGGCGTGAGCGCTGCCCGGCTGCGCTTGTCTGACCCAAGAAGTGAAAGGATGCCGGCTCTCAGTGTCGGGCGCGAGGCTGTGGAGCGCGCTCATCGCCGTCTTCGCCTTTAGATCGCCACCAACCACGCTGGGAGAGGGCAGCCCAGCTAGTGCGAGCGATAGCGGCGCCTCCTGCGCGCGATGGAGTCGCAGACAGGCAGCGGCCGATCTCTGAGCCGAGCGGGCACTATCAGCCTGCCGCAGTCCGGCCATGAAGTAGCGCTGTCGGGTTTGGGGTATTCCGTACCTAGAGGCGTCGATCACCTCCGAGGTAACGTCGTATCGGACCTCATCATCGGAGATGCGGCTAATCGCCTCGGCAAGGAGGTCGGTGGCGAGGAATGCTTGTTCGCCGACCTTGACCACCGACTTGAAGTGAGCGACGTTCTCAAACAGGAACACTTCCGGGCGTAGTGCGCCCAAAACTGTCACATATTGCTCAAAAAGTCGGTTTCGGGTGTCGCCGGCCTCGTCGTCGGAATAGGCGTGGACCCGGGCGTCGCGCAGGCTGCGTATCTTGCCGCGGCCGATCCGGCTGAATCCCTGACACGGCGGTCCGCCGACCAAGACCGACACCTGGGCGCGAGCCGCATAGAGATTCTGCAGGCCCTCAGTAAATTCTGCGTCGCAAAAGAGACTACTTCTGGCTTCAAGACGACGTGCCCTCCACCGGATCCAAGTATCTCGGACCTCCTGCATAACTGGTAGGTTTAGGAATGCTCCGAACGAAGCGAGGCGGCGGGACGATGACGAGAGTTGCCCCCGCGCTGGGACGACCTCTCGGCCAACGATCGCCCCGACCTCCGTATCCCATTCCACACGCGCGTCCGCGAGCCATTCGGGACGGGCAGCCGCCATGTTCCGGTTGGTCGCAGGCGCGCGTTCGCCGGCCGGCTGACTCCAGATGAGCGGCGGCAACGCCGCGACCTTGGACGAGGGGCGCGGGAGTCGCAATCGATCGTGAAAATGCAATACCGAGGTTTGGTTCATGGCGCGACGGTCAAGTCTATTGCAGGCCGCCGTCCATTCGCGCTGCGATCGAGTAGCGTTGAGCTCCTTCGTAAACTGGCGGTCGATCGCGCTGATGTCGTCGAGGAAGAGCGGAAACCTCCTCCCACCGAGCGCTTGCAACTCGTTGCGGAGATCGCCATCGTCCAGCGCCTCCGCGGCATGCTGTAGATAGAACGCCAGGAACTCGAAGCCGTTGAGAAACTCGGTGAGATCGGTCACGCGGCCGACGGCGCGATCGCCATGCCCGAACAGACTGGCGTTTCGGTTCAGCGTCGCTATCGGCGCGGCCTGGTTGTCGAGCGCCAGGATTGTGCGAAACTGCCTTCCGCCGTCCAAGAGGTCGAAGCCAAGGCTGAGCCCGCCGCAGCCCGAGAAGATATCCACGACGAGGCGGGGCTTCTCGGGAGGAGGAGGAAGTGCATCATCTTCAAGGTTAAAGATCCCCTGCCGCTCCACCGCGGGCAGTGCGAACACATTCGTTGCCCCGGTCCTCCCGGCCAGCCAATCCTCGTATTTGCGCGCCGAATCGCTGCGAACGTGTTCGCCCTTAAGATGGTCTTGGAGCGTGGCGGCGCCGATACCTATGAGCATCGCAGCTGCCTTCGCGGATAAGCTGAGCGAGCGGATGCGTTCGCTCACGCGCGCCATAAGCTCGTCTTGTTCGGCAGGCGTGGCTCTTGCCATTAGTTCGCCGGCTCGGATAGTGGGGTAGGCGCGCGCATTTTATGCTCCTTTTTTAGCTTACATAGCCGATCGATCTATTGTGAGGAACTGGCGGCTTGCTGGTTAGCAGCGAGGAACGGCATTCGACGGATAATGTAGGGCGCGGTGGGCGTCTGCCGGACGCCAATTGCCCAATGAAAAGATTGGCGCGTGCTCTCATGTCTATAGTGGGGTAACGGGATGGCTGTGAACGGTGATGTCGGGCGGGGAATGCGGAGGCGCTCGGGACTGCCCGGCGAGCGTCACCTCCGAAAGCGCTCGTCTCGAACGACGCCACCACAAGGGTTCCCCCTGATTCACGCGACTGCGGTATTCACGGCCGGAGAGATTTTGCGCGCGGGCAAGCTTGAGACCCGCTCGTGTTCCGTATTCAAGAAGCAGATGTTGTATTTCTTTGTGCTGCGGCCTGATTATCGGAGCCGGCGTGGCGCTGAGAAATCACACCAACTCAACCGTTTCCCAGCGGTCTTCGTTATTCGACCAGAAGCAGCCGACCCGCCGGTCCATGTGTTCCCCTTTGATACGGGTGCAGCTGATGCTGGTGTTTTTGCGGATCAGGCGGACCCATTCATCCCGCTCGAGGACTATGAATTAGAGCCGACGCTTGCCGCCGCTTTCGGACATATCGAGTGGGCTTTCGGTTCTGCGAGCGATTATTTCGACGGACGGCTGCGACCCGACATTCTCTCCGATGTGCCGCAGTTCGAGACTGTAACGCGCGGCTTCGTCGATGTGGCGCGGATGGGTCGCAAGGGTAGCAATCAGCACGACAGGAGGGCGTCAGCCGTAGAGGTTGCGGTCGATCACGACGTTGACCTTAAGGGTAACGCTCTCCTCGCCATCCTACCGAAGCAGTTCCTGGAGGACGAATGCGGATCAAACGGCCAAGTGGTCGCGCGGCTGGCCGAACTTGGCGTCCCGATCGAGATTTATGATTGGAGGCCGAATACTTCACCCGACGAGTTCCAAGAAACCATCGCCGATGTTGCCCGCGCCTGGCTTAGCAAAGGGGGGTGGCTCTGACGGATGACGACCAGGGCCCGAAGGAGCTACTCCTCGTAGGGTATGCGCCTCTATGCCCGACAGGGTTCTCATTACCCTGCTATGCAACACATTCGCTCGCTAATGCCCGGTATGTTGCATCATGTTCCGTAGATGGTGACCATACCGGTATCATCGCGGGCTTCGATGTGTACGAAGGCGGGCGAGTTCAGGCATTGCCCAACGAACTGCACCGGAACGTTCGGGTAGGCGACCCCTGGTTGGACGTATTTCTATGGGGCGGGGAGTTTCATGTCGGCGGGCCGTTGACCGTGCTCGACAAGCTTCGATCACAGATAGATGTGCTAGTTTCCCGAATCCCAATCACGCTTCTCGATCTAGCGCTCGCTGCCGGCGAGGCGGATGTGCGCCAGTTTGTGCAAGCCGCCGCCCAACACATTGAGCACCGATATGAGGCGGAGATGGCAAGTGCGTGGCTCCGCGACTTGCTTGCTGGGGAGATAAAACTGGCGATCCGGCGGAGCCTAGCTGCAATGGGCTCGAATCGAGAATTAGTGTCGGAGGCACGGCACATCGCCATTGTGGAACGCGATGGCTGCTTTATCGCTGATCTACCTCGACCAATCCTGGCTGCCTTTTCAAATACGGATGGCTCCGATCAGCTTTCTGCCCAGATCCGGGAGGTTGGCGAAAGGATTGGAGTGGAACTAGCGCTCAACACGCTCCCGCCTCGCGGTGTCAAAGAGTTCGGTCCCACGAACCCCAAAGTTGGCGAGTCGAGTGTGCGCTATATACATGAGCCAGCCCCCACTTCGCGACCAGAGGCGACCGCATCGCTGCAGCGCGAACGTTCACCTTCCTCCTCAGCGTCACCCAATCCGGACCAATTGCGTTTGGATGCGGCTGAGCTCCTGTCCAAGCATTTCGGTCTCCGCTTGACCAAACATCGGCGTTCTTGGTTTGAAACGGCCGATCATGCTGTCCGGGCAATTGTTACAGTGTCGAAGCGCTATGATCGCGAGCACCAGCACTACTGGTATGCCCTCTATGATGCGCAGCTCGAATTCTTGCGTGGGGGGCAGAAGGGTTGGTTGGTGCTATGCGCGATCGACACTGGGCGGATTTGGGCGATACCGACGGAGGTAGTCTCGACAGCAATTGAGGCAATCAATAAGACTGTCCGACCCAAGGGCCAAACCTATTGGCACATCGCAATGAAGGCGACTAGCGCCGGATATGTTGTGACCACGGCACGCGGCCCCGTCGACATCGCCCCTTTTGAGATTTCCACTTCAGACCGGGACGTTTGAAAGCAGGCCGAAGGAGAGATGCCACGTCCCGCACCCATTAGCGGCTCTGGATACACCGCTGATGCACGGCATATAAGAGTGAGCGAGGCTTGTAAGGGCGAGCGAGGCTTGACCCGGTCATGTCCCAGAAACCGCGCTTTTTCCACGGCCTTGAATGGTGGGCGGACAGGCTCGAACCGCCGACCCTCTCGGTGTAAACGAGACGCTTTACCTCCAATGTCTGCTTCGGCACGCTACCGTTCGAAAGCTGCCGATCCGCAGTCGGCCCAATTTCAGCCGTTCTCGCGGCGATCAGTGTGCGGTTACAGCAGGAAAGCCCAGCCGTTGCCAGATCTCCGCTCGCCAAACGCCCCTGATCATTCCGTACTCGTATCGAAGTCCCGCTTCTGCTCAGGGATTACCCCCTCGATTTGAGGGAAAATGTGAGCAGGGAGTGATGAGCGTTGGCGAAACCAAGGAGCACTGGAAGTCGTTCTAAAAGAAGCAAGATCAAGGTGGACGGCGTCGAACCGCGTAAGGCGCTTCTCTATGCGCGCGTATCGACCTCCGACCAGGAGCGGGAAGGCTATTCCATCCCGGCGCAGGTCAAATTGCTTGAGGATTATGCGGCGCTTAAAGGTTTGACTATTGTCGGCAGCCATATCGACGTCGAGACCGCCCGCAAAACGGGACGGATCGCCTTCGGTGAAATGCTGCGCTACCTCCGGCGCCATCCCGACATCCGTATCGTGCTCGTCGAGAAAACCGACCGGCTCTATCGTAATCTTAAGGATTGGGCGACTGTCGACGATCTTGGCATCGAAATTCATTTCGTGAAGGAAAATTTCGTTCTCTCCGACCAGTGCCGATCATCGGAGAAGTTCGTCCATGGCCTGCATGTGCTGATGGCGAAGAAGTATGTCGACAACCTTTCCGAGGAAGCCACCAAGGGCATGCGGGAAAAGGCTCGCCAGGGTCTGTGGCCGTCCTACGCGCCGCTCGGCTATAGGAACGTCGTGGGAACTAACGGACGGAAGATCGTCGAGATAGACCCGGTAACGGGTCCGCTTGTCGCGCGCCTGTTTGAGTGGTTCGCCAGCGGGGCTTATTCGCTCAGCAGCGTGACCGAAAGAGCGCGCCTTATTGGGCTCCGAGGACGGCACCGGGGCAAGCCGCTCGGTAGTGCCGCAGTACGTCATGTTTTGCGAAACCGCTTCTACACCGGCTCCTTCGACTGGGCCGGCGAAACCTTCGTCGGCAGTCACGAGACACTTGTCTCGGTTGAGCTCTGGCAGGCGGTACAGGATATTCTCGATGGACGGGCATCCACCAACGTGCGAGCAGATCCACGCATATTCCCGTTCAGCGGATTGATCACCTGCGGCCATTGTGATTGCGCCATAGTCGCCGAGATCAAGAAGGAGCGCTACGTCTATTATCATTGCACTGGCTATCGGGGGAAATGTCCCGAACGCTACGTCCGCGAGGAAGTACTCCAGGATAAGTTCCTCACAACGATAGGGCAGTTGCAGTGCAGCGACGCTGAGTTCACAGCTTTGCAACGAGAATTGGGGGTGAAGGCGCCACAGGTGGGTGGCAGCGATACCCGTTCAGCCTTCAAACGGCAGGACTGGTTCGTTGATATTCCCGGATCTCTCCTGCTGGACGGGATTGATTTGCTCGATCTGGCTCGCAACGCACATCGCATGCTGCCGAGGCTGCCGAAGGAAATGAAACGGCAGGTGCTCGGTTTGCTCCTGTCGCGATGCACTTGGGCTCACGAACGTCTCAGCGGAACATTCCACCCACCCATTGTTATGTTCCTGCAATGGCTGGCCGGGACAAGACGGCAGGAAAATGGGCCACAATCGGAACGCGATCTCGCGGCGCTCCGAAACCTGTTCCACGATCCATCCTCCGATACGCTGCAATTGATCGCCCGCTATAACGCTACGATGAGTTATGCGCTGGAAGATGGGCACGGGGAGCCTGTTTCATTGACAGGGGGGGGATGAATTCGGCCCGCGTAAGATGCTTCTCGGGAGCGCATTCCTCAAGAAGGGCGGCTTTCTCTAACCGCTCAACGGATGGGTGCCTTCAGTCGCCCATCCGCCGCCAGTCGCCACACGAACTGTCGAAATCTCTCGGCGTTCGCAACGGCGATTCTGGCTTCTTCAATTTTGCCAGTTGGAACGGTCGACAACCTGTCCCTTTAACAGGCGGTGACCCCTACGGGAATCGAACTATTCCAGCAAACATCTGTAATTACTAAGATATTACGTCATGGCCATGTTGGGAAAGCTCCAGCCAGCTTCAATCAGCGGCCGCTCTCAGTCATTCCGAGAATGCCGCCGCCTCTGCTTCTCTCTGCGCGAGTCGTCTAACCCGCCAGGAGGCTTCGAACATGAAATTCAGATTTAAGATTTTCACCGTCATCATTTGGCAACCTACCTTACCGGAAGAACCCGCCAGGACCGAAATATCCGGGGATACGATCCTGACTTATGTCCCCGGCGAGTTCTTTCCGGACGAATGGTTTTTCCGTGCGGATTTTGATCACGAAAGCCCGAAGAATCCTGCTCGTGGGCGTCAGGGGAAAACGGGAAGGGAAATTTGGCAGGTTGAGGAGTCAAACGATTCAAGTGTCGTTGCCGATGTCGGTGCTCCGGCACTTGGCGAGCGGCGAAAGAGTGATTCAATCTTCGTGCAATCCCAACCGCTTGGCGAATATGCCGATCTGAATGATCATATGACCGTTGGCAGCTACGCGGACCTGGAAACCGCAAAAAGGAATGAGGAAGGAGAACCCAGAAACATTTCGAAGTTTCTGCGCGAAAACCCCGAGATCAGAACCTTGCTGGTCAACATCGACGATCATGCCTATTTTCATGATCTTCATCCCTCCGATCTGGAGGCCTTCGGCGCTCTGAAGGTTGAAATCCATTTTGTGAGGAGGACGAGGGTCATTGCGGACGACGGCTGCACTGAGCAGTAGCGCCATCAGGCCTTCAACCTTTCCTTTGCACGAACTCTGACCTATCTTAGCGGGGCTTCATGATGCCGCTCCGGACGTGCCCCGGAAGTGACGGCGCATGCGTAGCTCTGATGACAATCCGACATCCGTCGCCCCCGATGCAAGGGGCGTCGTCGAGCGGCTCCTGACCCTTCAGGAAGCCGCCACTCTCCTAGGCATCCACCCAAACACCCTTCGGCACTATGCCCGTACCGGCGTCGTCCCCGGCGCCAAGTTCGGTCGCGACTGGCGGTTCCTTGAAGCCGACCTTGTCGCCTCGCTGCGCGCCCGATACCCTGGGCCCGCACGAATGCAGCTGAGTGCCCCAACCAAGGAGGCATTATGGCACTCTGGAAACGTGCAAACATCTACTACGTCAAGCTCACAGCACCTGACGGAACGCGCATTAGACGATCTGCTGGCACGTCCGACAGGAAGAAGGCCCAGGAATATCACGACAGACTGAAGGCCGAGCTGTGGGATCTTGCCAGGCTGAAGCGGAAGCCCCGGCATAGCTGGGACGAAGCGGCGCTTCGGTGGCTGAAGGAGATGGCGCACAAGAAGTCCTATCGGGACGATGTGAGCCGGATCCGGTGGTTCACCCGGCACCTCAGAGGCAAGATGCTGGACCAGGTGAGCAGGGACATGATCGACGGGATCATCTCGCGCCAGCTCGCCCGTCGCAGCGATCGCACGAAGGATCTCTACGTGGCGCTCATCCGCGCCATCTTCCGGAAGGCGATGCGCGAATGGGAATGGCTCGAGCATATTCCGGCGTTCAAGACCTATTCGAGGGGTGACAAGGTCAGGGTGCGGCATCTGACGCACGATCAGGCCAAGACGCTCCTGGAACGTCTCCCGGCGCACCAGGCGGAGGTCGTGCGCTTCGCGCTCGCGACGGGGCTGCGGCAGGGCAACATTCTCGGTCTGACATGGGACAGGATCGACATGGCCCGCCGTATCGCGACGATCGAGCATGGCGACACGAAGAACGGGGAGGCGCTCGGCGTGCCCCTGAACGACGTGGCTCTGGCGGTGCTCGGCCGGCAGCGGGGCAGGCATGCGACCCATGTGTTCACGTTCCGGGGCAGGCCGCTCAGGAACGCGAACAACCGGACGTGGCGTGCGGCATTGAAGGCCTGCGGGATCGAGGATTTCCGCTGGCACGATCTGCGGCACACCTGGGCGAGCTGGCTGCGGCAGAACGACGTGCCCACCTGGGTGCTTCAGGAGCTGGGCGGCTGGAAGTCGGAAGCGATGGTGCGGCGCTATGCCCACATGTCGGTGAAGCACCTGGCGCCCTATGCGGACCGGCTGACGTTTCCGGCCACACCGGAGGAGGACGGAAAACCGTCAATCCCGGTTCCGGCGGAAGGGTCCAAAAATGGTCACAGCAGGAGCCCGACAAGGCTCAAACTGGTGGCTGGAACCGACGTAAGTGATTGAAAAGAAATGGTGGACGCACTAGGGCTCGAACCTAGGACCCGCTGATTAAGAGTCAGCTG
>JASGGD010000021.1:0-40226 GCA_047605225.1 Novosphingobium sp. | reverse complement strand
GCGCTGTCCCCCGCATCGACGAGCGGGCCATAGCCGTGGATCAGTTCGCGGATCGTCTCCCGGTCCTCCAGAGCGGCGATGCGACCTTCGATCGACGCACCGGTCGTCACAGTTGGACAACGCGGCATTGCGGCACGGGATGGTCCTCAGCCTCGATCCAGCGCCACAGGGCCGTGCCGCATCGGTGGCCCGAAAGATCGATCCAGTTGCCGAAGCCCGGGTCTTCGTCGGCGCAGACCACCACCACGCGCCCGTCATCCTCGTACTTGGCCTGCGCGCCGTTCACCCAGACCTTGCGGTTCACATGGTCGAGCGATTCCATCCACCAGTTGTCGAGCTGGAAGTTCCAGAACCGGCACTGCGGCGGCGTTGCCTCGATCACCAGCGCCTCGCCCGGCGCGAGGTCGTAATAGAGATGCCCATACCAGATCTTCGGGTCGCCGCCGGCCCGATAGAAGAACGTCTGATCGCCGTCATAAATCCGGTTGGGCTGCGTCGCGAACATCTCCGACCAGTCGGCGAATGTATTCGCGGTTCCCCGTGCCCATTGGGCTGCAGCTGTCAGTTGCATCTCGATCCGCTCGGGCGTCAGCAGTTCCGGAACGGACGGCCCCTCGCTGATACGTTCGATGAATATCTGCGCCGGAGTTTCGGCGGCCTTGTCGTTGAAGGTCTGGCGCACGATCAGCAAGGTCGTGTCCTCGGTCATCGGCAGCCAGTTGCCCGACTTGCGCGTCGAACTGGCGATGATCTCGAAGGCGCCGTCCTGGCCAAGTTCGATATCGGCGAACTCGATCTCCCCGGTGGAGGCCATGGTGCCGTCCACCGCATAGCGGTTCGCCTTGGCACCGATGCTGAGATAGGGAACGGTCCCCCGCCTGCCCCATATGCGATAATCGCGGTCCCCCCGCACGACGATCTGCTGGTACAGGTTGTCGGGATTGTCGGCACCGATCTTGATGGCATCGTCCGTCAGCAGGAAGATTCGCGGGAAATCCGGGTCGCTGGAATCCACCAGCATGTTGAGCGCGGTGCGTGCCAGACGGCTGAGATAGCGTACCCCTTCAGCCTGATCGAGCGCAGTGCGTGGCGCGGAAGCACGGTCCAGAATCTCCCCTGCCTCTGCCAGTTGTGCGCAAAAATTCCGCCAGGCGCCGGAAAGCGCAGGATGGATTGCTGCTTCGGGTTGCGTCGCCATTGTCATCTCCCGTTCGAATTGCCTGCCCCCGCCAGCAGCGCAAGCCGCCAGGACGGATCGTCGCGATCGGCCCGCCCCTCAGGCGCATCACGGCCCAGCCGCTCGACCGCTGAGGCATCGACATCGCGGATGTAGCCATGATCGAAGACAAGGCTGCGATGCAGGAACTTCCACCGTCCATCCCGCCGTCGGTATCTGTCGAGATAACGGCCGTGGACCACGTATTCGCGAATATCCGGACCATGCGTGCGATGCCAGGCCTCGACGTAATGCTCGCCTTCTGCATCGTCGCCCGTCACGACGAACAACGTGTTCGTGATGCTGTGGCGGGTAGCATGCCAGCCGGCCATGGCTTCGGGTAGCCATGCGACGAAGGCATCAGGCCCGCCGCTGAACATGGCTCCGTGATCATCGACGGCATCGTCATGATAGAGCGAGCGCACCAGCGCGAAATCGCGCCGGTCACATCCTCGGCAATAGCGCATCAGCAGGTCGCGAAGTGCGACATGATCCAGCCATTCACTCACGGATTCCGCTCCATAACCAGATCCGAAATTTGCGCATGCCATTCGGCGTTCGATCACGCTTTCACAACTCACGACACCGGATAGCCGACTCTCTCACCCCGGGAATTAACCCTATCCATCAATGGCCAATGCTACGCATTCATAATACAATAAATACATCTTGATGCGTATTTGCATAGATAATATTGTCACATTCAGCGCCTAAGAGCGATTCGTATTAGAGGAGATGGAGATGACTCATATCGACAGGGTCGGCAACGGAATCTGCGCAATCGCCTGCCTTGGCATCAGCGTATGGTTCGTGACATTGATCTGCACGTCCGCTGCCCATGCATGCGGATGGTAACAGCGTCTGCCGATGTTTGAAGCGAACACTGACGCGCCTGAGATCAGCGAACTGGCACCGCCTTCCAACCTGGTCGAACGGATAGACCGACTTGAATCGCTCGATGCAATCCGGCAATTGCCGGCCAAGTATGCACTTGCGCTCGACATGCGCGATTCCGATGCCTGGGTGAATCTCTTTCCGGCTGATGTAAAAGTCGGCAAGGACAGCTACGGCCGCAAGGCACTCAGGGACTGGTTCGATGTAACCCATTCATCGCAATTCGATGGAACCTCCCACCACATCGGCGGCCACATCATCGATTTCGACGACGCGGACAATGCCCAGGGCATCGTCTATTCCAAGAACGAGCATGAATGCGGCAGCGACTGGGTCATCATGCAGATGATGTACTTTGACCGCTACGAACGCCTGGACGGGCGCTGGTACTTTCGGCGACGGCTCCCTTTGTACTGGTACGCATCCGACCTGAACTGCCCCCCGATCGGAGATCGAAAAATGCGCTGGCCGGGAGTACCCCCTTATCCCGGCAGCTTTCATGACCTGTTTCCGTCATGGAAATCGTTCTGGGAACGCGGTGGCTCGCCTCATGACGGACCTGTGGATCCGCCTGCACCTTTCGAAAAGTTTCTGGACACGATGCGCAAAGGAAGCCCGCTCCCACGCCCTCGGGTTCGTAGTTGACGGCCCCTCAAGGGCTATCAGGCGATGGCAGCAGAGGGCCAGGGAACACTATCGGTTGCAGTCCTTCGATCGCGTAACATCCCAGAGGTGCTGTTCCGGAAAATCCGACACGATCCGAAAGACTTTCGCGGCAGGCAAGGTCTGCGCCCCCCAAACATGGAAAGCCTGAACGGGGCATTCTCGAACAAGACCCCCGGCGGTTCAACGATGCTTCGAGATCGTTATTTTCCTCAGCAATGCCACCGAAGGCCGCGCGGGCGGCGAAAGAGCATGCGTCGATATCAGCCTACGGGATAATGCTGAAGGAGATGGCAGGGTCATCTTCACCATGTCCCGGCAGGACACGCTGGAGACATCAGCGGATCGACCATGCGACTTTTCCCGTGCCGGCAGTACCTGACGTTGCTGAGCGCGGCTATGAGCGCTGCCATCGCTTGCCCGGCATCGGCGGAAACGCTTGGCGACGCAATTGCCGATGCGTACCAGCACAACCCCGGCGTCGAGGCAAGCCGAGCAGCGACGCGCGCGGCGCAGGAGCGCGTTCAGCAGGCAAAGGCGCAGTTCGGCCCCACTCTCACCGCCGATGCGAGCTATACTTACGCCTGGCGCCGCGTCACCCAGAACAGCCAGATCGCGTTGAAGCAGAAGGGCCTGACGCCCCAGTTGTCGGCGTCGATCGACCAGCCCCTGTTCACGTTCGGCCGACTTGCGGCACAGCGACGGATTGCCGACGCGGGCTACGATGCGTCGATTGCCGACATGCATGGGGCCGAACAGGACATGCTCGCCAACGTCGTCATTGCATATGCAGCAGTCCTGCGAGATCAGAAGCTGGTCGCCATAGCGCTGGAGAACCTGTCGCAGCTCACGGAACAACTCGAGCAGATCAACGCGCGCTACGCGGCGCGCTATGCGACCGAAACCGACCTGCAGCAGACACGCAACCGTATATTCAGCGGACAGGCCCAACTTGAACTCGCACAAGGCAGCCTCCTCGCCAGCCGCAACGGCTTCCGCAATGTCGTCGGACATTATCCCGAGACTTTGGCGCCGCTCCCCCAACTCCCGCCGCTCCCTCCCACCGTCGAGGATGCGCAGACACTAGGCGCGACGACCAGCCCTTTGCTGGAATCAGCAAGGTTCGAACTTGCGGCGGCAGAAGGCAGGATCGCTCAGGCACGAGGTAACGCCCGACCTTACGTTGGCTTGCAGGCGAGCGTGGCCCGCTCCCCTCTCTCGATCGAAAGCGATAATACCAGAGAACTGGCCGCTCAGGTGCAGGTGGGGATGACGGTTCCGCTCTACTCCGCAGGTCTGTTGTCCGCCCGTATTCGCGAAGCTCGCCAACTGGCCGACGCTGCAGTGCAGCAACTCGAGCAGACGTCCCGCAACGTACGCGAGAATATTGCGAACTCCTGGGACCAGTTGGCTGCAGCACGCCGTGCGCTGCCCGCTTACAACCACGCCGTGACGGCGGCGCAGAGTGCGCTGGACGGTGCCAGGCAGCAGCAACTGGCTGGCCAGGTCACATCACTGGACGTGCTCGATACCGCCCGCGATCTCCTGGTCTCTCGCCAGGCGCAAGCCCAGTCCGAAGCCCAGATCTACGTCCAGCATGCCCTTCTGCTCGGAGCAATGGGGCAACTGCGCGCGGACGCCTTTGCACCCGGCACGCCTGCGTTCGATCCTTCCACATACCGCCCGGCGCCATGGACCGGGCTGCCGACCGCCCCACTCGTCCAGGCGATCGACGCCGCCGGCTACGACGGCCGCTTCACGCCGCCGCCCGTCGCGCGGGAGAGCGATAGCGAGACCGGGCACGACATGGCCCCGGCGCCCGACCCGCAATGACTTTACCGATCTCACCCAGGACTGCGCCATGCTCCCGGCCGCTTCTGCCGGAACGCGCATCGACAGGACAATTCGCATGAAGCCGACGCGCGACACATTTTTCGGGGAAGTCCGTGGAATGCTTCAGGCGATCCTGCCTGTACTCTGGCCGATCCTGACCTTCAGCGCCGTGTTCAATATGCTGCTGCTATCAGGATCATTCTTCATGCTTCTGGTGTACGACGACGTGCTCGCCAGCCGAAGCGGAGCCACCCTTGCAGGCCTGCTTCTGATGGTTACGATCGCTTACGTATTCCAGGGGGCGGTAGACGTGATACGATCGCGCGTCCTGCTCCATTCCGGTGCACAGGCAGACCAGAAGCTCTGCGACCGGCTTTACGACATCATAAGCCGTTATGAACAGGAAGTCGGCCCCATGCCTTCGGGCGCCGCACCGGTGAGAGATCTCGATGTAGTGCGGGGATACATCACAGGACCCGGGCCACTCGCCCTGCTCGATCTGCCCTATGTCATCATGTTCCTGCTGATCCTCACGCTCTTCCACTGGGCGCTCGGACTGACCACGCTGGCTGGCGTGCTGATCATGATCGCGCTGATGGTCCTTGGTGATCGTCGCACACGCAAGCCCGCCCTGCAGGCCGCGTCCGTTGCCGCCGCGCGCTTCACGATGGCAGAGGACATACGGCGTAACGGCGAAGTCCTGCGCGTGCTGGGCATGGGTGCAAGGCGACGCGCGAATTGGGACGCCGTGAGCCTCAATCTGATCGCCGCGCATGACGAACTGGCCGGGGTCTCAGGCCGAACCCAGGTAATAGGCAAGGCATTCCGCCTGTTTCTACAATCCCTTGTCCTCGCGGTCGGGGCATTCCTGGTCATCGACAACGATGCGACCGGCGGCGTCATCATTGCCGGCTCGATCCTCAGCGCACGCGCCCTAATGCCTGTCGAGCAGACCATAGGCCAATGGAAACCGATGACCGAGGCAGGCCAGGCGTGGCGTCGCCTGGCCGCGCTGCTCGATCGCGTCCCACCATCGCAACCGCCAATGCCGTTGCCAAGACCGCATGTCGGTCTCGAAGTACAAGGCGTGGTCTGCGGACCACCGGGGCGCCAGAAGATAACGGTCGCCAACGTATCTTTCCGGCTGAGCGCAGGCGAAACCCTGGCGGTCATAGGCCATAGCGGCTCTGGAAAGTCCTCACTGATGCGCGCGATAACAGGCGCCTGGCCGCTGCTGAGAGGCGCAGTGCGCCTGGACGGTGCATCGCTGGACCAATGGGATCCGGTACAGATCGGACGCGACATCGGCTATGTCCCCCAATCCATCGAACTGTTCGAAGGCAGCATCGCGCAAAACATCGCGCGGTTCGACCCGCAGGCCGAGCCGGATACGATCATCGCCGCAGCACGAGCGGCTGACGTGCATGACATGATCGTCGCCTTGCCGGGAGGCTATGAGTATCCCATTGGCGGACCGACTGGCGGCGGGCTCTCGGGTGGACAGAAACAACGCATCGCTCTGGCACGCGCGCTCTATGGCGACCCTTTCCTGATCGTGCTGGACGAGCCCAATTCCAACCTCGACGCGGCTGGCGAAGGCGCTCTTCTGACTGCCATTGTCGCAGCCAAGCGGCGCGGAGCCGTTGTCGTCATTGTCGGGCACCGGCCTACGGTCTTCGCGCAGGTGGATCACATCATGATAATGGCGGACGGGCAGGTGCTCCAGATGGGCGAGCGTGCCGAAATGCTCAAACGCATCAACTTCGGCCCGGTGCCATCGCGCCCTTCCGAACCTCCTGTCGAGTAGAGCCCGTGTCCAGCGAAATCATCCTGCCACCCGATATCCTCCCGGTCGCTGTCCCGGGCTACGAACCGGCGCGCAGCTTGCGCAACGAAGTCCGCACCGGCCTGTGGCTATGCGGCGCACTCGTTTTCGGACTGGGCGGACTTTCCGCCTTGCTGCCGATGACGGGCGCGGTGATAGGCCCTGGTGAAGTCACGGTGTCGAGCTACGTCAAGCAGATCGGACATCCTTCCGGCGGCGTGATTTCGGATATCATGGTACGCGACGGCGATCACGTGACCAGAGGGCAGCCACTGATACGCCTCGATTCAAGGGTAAGCGGCGCGGCCGCCACCTACACGGGAGAAAACCTCGATCAGTTGCTGGCACGCGCCGCGCGGCTCACTGCGGAACGCGACAACAACGCCGATGTAACATTTCCGGCCGAACTGAGGCAGCGCGCAAGCGATCCCAACGTCACTTCGCTCATGAACCAGGAACGCAGGACCTTCGAACTGCGCCGCCAGGCACGCCGCTCACTGACCGCGCAACTGGGCCAACGGATCGGCCAGACGCAAGCCGACGTCTCGAGTTCCCGCACCAAGGCGCAGAGCTATGCCGAGCAAGCCTCGCTCATCAACGATGAACTCGATGCCACGCGCAAGCTCTACGAAAAGCGCTACACCACGCTCGATCGACTGAATGCACTGGAAAGATCGGCATCGGGCCTCACCGCCGAAGCCCACGCCGCCCGCGAAGCCGCCGTTTCCAGCGCCGCCCGCATCGAAGAACTGCGTTTGCAGATGGGGTCGGTCCTCGCCGACGCCCGGAGCAGTGCAGCAGCAGAGCTTATGGATGTGCTGGCCAGGATCAGCGAACTGCGACGGGCGCAAGTCGCTGCAACGGACAACTACGAACGCGCCATCATTCGCGCGCCGCAATCGGGCACGATAGATAAGCTTGCATTCCGCACTGTTGGAGGCGTGGTCCCGGCGGGTCAGACAATCCTCGAACTGGTCCCCGACGACGACCGCATGGTCGTGGAGGCCAAGATCTCGCCTGTCGATGTCGATCAGGTTCATGTCGGCCAGACCGCAGTGCTGCGCTTCAGCGCCTTTTCAGCACGCACCACGCCGGAACTGAGCGGCACCGTCATACACGTCTCGGCCGATCGAACCGACGACAATTCGACGCACAGCGCCTTCTACCGCGTGACCGTCGCGTTGAACAAAGGTGAGGTCGCCAGACTTGGCGCTTTGCACTTGCGACCTGGGATGCCCGCGGAGACTTTCATTCAGACGAGTAAACGCACCATGCTCAGTTACGTACTGAAGCCCCTGGGCGATCAGTTGGCACGGGCGTTTCGCGAAAACTAGCGGAGCCCCCGCTTGAGCAAGTGATTCGTCCACCCCCAAACAGTCAACGATTGCAGAAGCGCTTCTGGAGTTAGGGTGCCGGACAAGGTGCGAGAATGTCTGATCCACTATGAAGGATTAAATTTTTGCAGCATCCAATTCGGATTAGAATCCCGGCGGCTGGAAAACCGGTAATTAGCGACTTTTCGCGAATCTCCGCAACACGAACTGGAATTAATACATTGCAATCGGATCATTCGATGATGCCGCACTGCAGCGTGATATTATTGACGCATCCTTAACTTCTATTACCATGCCATCAACCAACGTGTGGAAGTCTGCACGCCAATTTCGTTATTTCAGGGTGAATCGATGGAAGCTCTCTCGAGTCATTTCGATGATACGGCGCGGCAAGATTCCGCCCCATCGTTCACCGTCTACGCCAATTCAGCCGGATTGGACGCAAACGGCACTGCCGCAATTCCGATGAGCAGTGACAGTCGCGTCACTTCGCAATCGATGGACGACCTCGGCGGAACCAGGGCGTTGACGGTCGCCGGACGCCTGTTCGACTTCATTGCCGCCTTCACCGCCATCATGATCTTTCTTCCATTCCTGGTTCTTGCCGCCCTTGCCATAAAGCTGTCGTCGCCCGGCCCGGTCCTGTTCGTGCAGCATCGCGTGGGCCGGGATGGGAGGCTCTTTCCATGCCTCAAGTTCCGCTCGATGGTCGTCAACGCACAGGAAGTACTGAACGATCTACTCGCTTCCTCACCTCAAGCACGGGAAGAGTGGAAGCGCGACCAGAAACTGCGCCAGGATCCGCGCATAACGCCGATCGGCGCGATCTTGCGCAAGAGCAGCCTCGATGAATTGCCGCAACTTTTCAACATTCTCGCCGGCCACATGAGCATCGTCGGTCCCCGGCCCATTATCGAGGCCGAAATTCACCGCTATGGCAGTCGTTTCGGCGCTTACTGCTCTGTGCGCCCCGGATTGACGGGATTGTGGCAAGTCAGCGGACGCAATGAAGTATCTTACGAAGCACGGGTCCGTCTGGATGCCTTTTACGCCATGCGCAAGTCGATGCTATATGACCTCGCCATCTGCTTTCGAACCGTTCCAGCCGTCATCGCTTCGCGCGGCGTCTACTGAGCAGGCAAATATCACCATAAAGCCCTAACTTCGAATAGACTTGGATGCCCCACAGTCACGCACAATTCCCAGTTGTCCGTGCTCGTTCCCCCCCTCTTGACGTGTAAGCACCGCCTCGCGATCAGGTCACCATGATCTTGACGCCTGAACAACAAGCAATTCTGGACCGGCCGCCAACCAGTACGATCAAAGTCGCCGCGGGAGCCGGATGCGGCAAAACCTCCACGCTCGTGCACTACGGCAAACGTTGGCCAGCACCCGCTCTCTGCCTCGCCTTCAACCGCGCCATCGCCCAGGAGGCCGGCCGGAAATTTCCTCCCATCATCGAAACGCGCACCGCGCACAGCTTCGCGCATCGTGCCCTCGAAATAGGCGCGCGAGCTGGGGAACTGGTTCCCCGCTACCAACAGGGACACCTGCGCGCCTTCGATCGTCTGATCGATCCGGTCCCCGGCCTTAGCGACTGGCAGGTGCGCGCAGCGATCTTGCGCACACTCGACAATTTTCTGATCGATGCCGGCTCGAAAATCCGCCCCGACCATTGCGACCTCACCGTCAAATCACATAGGGTAGCGGTACGCGAGATGACACGCGAAATCGTCAGGAAACTGCTTAAGTTCGACAAGCACGACCTGCCGATCACGCACGACACCTATCTCAAGGCCTTCGAACTGTGGCACCGGATCGAGGGTAAATTCAAGTATCTGCTAGTGGACGAAGCGCAGGACCTGAACCCGGTGCTGATCTCGATCGCCAGGAAAGCGGCACTCCCAACTATCGTGGTCGGCGACGCCTATCAATCGATCTACCGCTTTCGCGGAGCCGTGGATGCGATGGACGAATTCGACGCACCCGAACTGGCGCTTACCCATAGCTGGCGTTTCGGTCCCGAGGTCGCCGCTCTGGCCAACCGTATCCTGCGGCATAGCACCAAGGTGCCGCGCCACGTCCTGCGCGGCAATCCCGATCGTGAAACACAGGTTCTGCGCTATACCGGAAAGCTGCAACCCCGTCCGGGCACGGCCATCCTCGCACGAACCAACGCGCGCCTATTCGAAAGCCTGGCTACGATCGAACAGCCATTTCATCTGGTCGGCGGTGCCGCCGATCTGCAACGTCAGCTCGGCTCGGCCTTGGCGTTGCGTCAGCGCCGGCATCATCTTGTCACCGACCCCGGCGTCGCTCGCTTCACATCATGGGCTCTGTTCGATCATGCCGCCGACCGCGGAGACGGCGAAGCGCGTCGGCTGCGCGATATCGTGGAAAAGTATGGCGACCAATTGGCCAGCATCCTCACCCGTCTTGGCACACTACACCGAGAGCGCGAGGCCGATGCGGCTCTAATCGTCTCGACAGCGCACAAGGCCAAGGGCCGCGAATTTGACACCGTCATAGTACTTGACGATTTCGAAGATCCGGCCAGCCTATCCGAGCGTCGCCGAAAGGATGCCACCAAGGCAACAGAAGCGGATCAACAAATCAACCTGCTTTACGTCGCATGCACCCGGGCAACGCATCGGTTATATCTTGCATCCAACCTATATGACGCGCTTTGCTGATGCGTTTTCGCCAGGGCATTGGCCACGCCCGCAGCGGCTTCCCGAATTGCATGAGCAGCC
The DNA here is from genome assembly GCA_047605225.1 of Novosphingobium sp. Lineage (GTDB taxonomy): Bacteria > Pseudomonadota > Alphaproteobacteria > Sphingomonadales > Sphingomonadaceae > Novosphingobium. The sequence goes on along the minus strand of JASGGD010000021.1, from coordinate 29,708 downwards.
GGTACCGGATGCATCGATGCTGGCACTATGCTCGAAAAGAAGGTCAGGCTGCTTCCACGCGGGGTGCCGCAATATGCAGGTCATCATCCAGCCCCAGCGCTCCCAGCGGATTGCCAACCAGTCCACTCACCATTGATGCCTGTATCGCCGTTGCAGGCCATAGCTTCGACAGCGGGCCGACCAGTCGGTCGCGGATCAGCGGCAGCAGACGACTGTCGGATTGATAGACCGGAGTGAACAAGGCAGTGAGCCGCTGATAAATCATAACATGGCGGCGGCGCAGGCGAATGGCATGTCGCACCCCTTCGTCGACGCTGTCGTTCTGGCCGAGGCCCTGGGCAAGCGCCCATGCATCAAGCAATGCCATGTTGGCCCCTTGCCCAAGCTGGGGACTGGCAGAATGCCAAGCATCGCCGATATGCACCAGTCCCGGCTCCGCTGGCGAGACCAGAGTACGGTGCGCGTAACGAGCGAAAGTCAATTGGCTCGGATCGCTGATTTGATCGAGTAGCCCCCCACAATCAGGCCATAGCGCAGCAACCTCGGCCTTCCATGATGCGAGACCGGCCTTGCGCCATAGCTCCAGGCGATCCGCTCGAAGCGACCAGAAAAATGCCGCCTTGGGCATCGTCGCCCCCGGCGGCGTACCGATAGGCAAAACGCCCGCCATCTTGCTCGCCCGGTGATAGCGCTGTGCCAGACTATGGGGGTCCATGTTCGCCCCCAAAGGCCAGTCAAGGCTGGCCCATAACGCTCCATAATTCAATTCGCGACCCGTAGGTGGGGCCAGCGGTGTCCACGTGCCCAGTGCATCGACGACAAGATCGTAAGGCTCGCTTGCCTGGCCATCTGCAAAGCGCAGCGCGCGCCTCTTGTCCAGCAGCGTGCTCCCGGCCAACCCGCGTCCCGAATGAATGGGGATACCCGATCCCAGGACGGCCTCATGCAGGATCGAGAACAGGGTGGCGCGATGAATGCCGATACCGAAGATGCCCCGGCGGCGCAGAGCGGAATAATGCACATCGAGCACGACCCGCTCGCCTGCCATCCCGAACAACCGATCAACGCGCGCGCCTCGTGACAGAGCCGCATCAAGTAAGCCGAGTTTGGCAAGAACCGCCATCCCCGTGGGCTGCAACATCAGTCCTGAACCGATGGGCTGAGGTGTCTCAAACCGGTCGAACAGGGAAATTCGATGCCCAGCACGATGAAGTAATAGCGCTGCTGCCAGTCCGCATGGCCCGCAACCGGCTATCGCGATGTTCAGTCCCCGCATACCTCCTGTCTAGCTGACGACATCGTGACATCCAATAGTCGTCACGGAATGCCCCGCCCATGCGACGCGCAAGGAAAAGCAAGGCCATGTCGGTAATATCAGGATTATAACCTCGACGCCCTAGTGCCTATAGCGATCGTAGAGCCAGCCGATGCCGATCAGGCTGAACCCAAGTGCAAGGAACGAGGCAATCCGCAGCAATCCTGCCAGCCCTGATGCGTCGAACAGAAACACCTTGCCCGCCGCGGCAAGCATCAAAAGAAGCGAGGCAAGCCGCCAGTCGCGCATGCCCCTGCGGATTCCCCAGAGCAGAAAACCTATGGCCAGCAATATGACGATGACCGAGTGGCCAATGTTCTCGATCTCCGTAACACCCCCAAGTATCAAAATTGAGCCGGAAAACAGCTGACGCCAAATTGCGAATGTAAACAGCAGGATGATGGCCATGCGTAACATCTCGCCTCCTCTCACCAGGCAGACAGGGCGGTGCGACACGATGCGATCGAGGAGCGCCATTCCAACGAGGGTAACGCCGAAAGCCGGCAGCAGCAGATTGACCAAAGGCCATTCACCGACGGCCTGCTCGGCCCACAGAGGATCGTGCAGCACGATAGTGTAAACGAGATTATGCGCGATACCCGTCATGATGAGGCCAATGGCAAGTCGCCTTGCAGCAAGATGGCGCCATGCAAGAGCGCCTGCCGATATCAGCATCGCCTCCCATACGCATCGTTCGGCAAGTCCGAATTGCACGAAAGCCATATGGCTTCCGATCATGAAGACCTGCTTGTAGAGGATGTGCAGACCCATAAGGAAGAGTGCGGCAGCCAATGCGGCGATACCGGCGCGCGCGACTTCGGGTAGTTTAGCTTGCATGCGCCGGAGCGTGAAGCCCAGCGCAATCGCCGGTACAAGCAGCCTGGTCATTGCGATCCCGACAGGCGGCAGATCCATATAGAACACCGGATGTCCACCCAGCGACATAACTCCGGCATACAGCCAGCATGCAGCGGGCTGCAATGCCCACAACGCAAGCAAGCTCGCCACGGTTGCCAACGCCGGCTCCAGCCTCTGCACCAGCCGTCGTTGGGCGACCTCGGCCAGCGCGACTAGAGCCGCGCCTGTAGCCACGCCAAGCCAAGATGCCGGAACGACCTGCGCGACCAATCCGTAGCCAAGCAGGACCGCAATCGGCTGCAGGGCAAACCGCAGCATGGTCCCGGAATTGCGCCAGGCGAAGCTGGTCGCCACGATGCAAAGCGCAGCCCAGCGCAACGCGGCCCGCGCCGGATGTGGCACCGCTGATGCTTCGACAAGGCGCGCCAGCTCCGCCGTGGTGTCGACGGTAACCAACAGCGCGGCGATAGCAACACCGAGGAAGCCCAGCGCACCTTTCTCCAAACGGTGATCCATCGCAATTATCGAAAGCGCCAACAGCGCCACCGACGCGACTGCGATGACGATCGGCGCGCACCATTCGGGGAGTCCTACCAGTCCCGCCAGAACCGCCAAGATACCCGTGCAGGACGCCAGGAGAGCGAACCGGGCATCGTCGCGGCGTTGGCCCATTCTCCATCCCAGCCCGGCGCCGATCGCAGGCAACGCGGAGAAGAGCAGTGCCAAAAGAGCAAAGCGCAGATTCTGGCCGGGATTTTCTCCGTAGAATTTCCAAAAGCAGACCGAATAGCCGCCGAGAGCAATTCCGCTGAGTACCCCCACTTCGACAAGGCCGCCGTTGCCGCGCCACAAATGCCGCAGTGCATATATGCCGTAAGTCGCAGAGATCCCGGCCATGACAGTCGCGAACAGCCCGACATCGGGGGTCGGCCAGACGGCGGCCAGCCCCAGCGCCGTCAGCAACGGGACGGGAACCGTCCGCTGCAGAATCGGAGTACGTCCCGCCAGCCAGACGAAGGCCACAGAAAGCAACCCGTAAAGCCCCCATGTCAGCGGCGCGAAATCTCCTCGGGCGACGATCAGCGCCAATTGCAGCGCCCCGACCACGCCGGTCACTGCGCGCAGAACAGGCGCGGTGCGCCCTTCCACCGCCAGAGCAGGCAGGCCGAGCCCGAGTAGAAGCACGAGCAGCCCCATCGCCAACGTCGATCCGCTATCGAGACCGCCCATTGCTATGGTCAGCAGGGTCCAGCCCGCACCACCGGTCAGCGCGCCGATGCCCAGCCAGGCCCAGCGCTGACGACGAGAAAGCAGAGTGATCGCGCCGATGACGAGTGCGAGATATCCCGCCAGCAAAGGTACGCTGGGGCTCTGCGACTGTACGACTGCCGGGGCAGCCAGACCGCCGACGAGGCCCAGAACAGCGCACGGCGCCCCGTACCTGAGCGCAAGAACAAGGGCGAGCGCAGTCACGGCAGTCAGCCCGGCAAACGCCATACCGGCACCAATCAACCCATAAAGATTGGCGGCCGCCAGAACCGCGGCGTAAAGGCCACCCACACCAGCGCCGGCCAGCGCTTGCGCGACACGGACATCACGCAGGACGTCCTCGCGGCGCCGCGCAAGTTCGCTCATGCCGATAAGCATGCCACCGAAGGCCAGCCCCATGAGAACCCGCACCACCGGAGACAGAAGACCGGTGTCGATCGAATACTTCACCGTCAGCACCGCTGCCACGATCAGCGTGATACCCCCTGCCCAGATCGGCAGCTTGCGGCCGAACAGATCCTCGAACCCGAAGCCGGACCACGCTGAAACACCGCGCGCGTACACCTGAAGGGTCGATTCCGGTTCGCTCTCAAGTTCCGGCTTCGGCTCAGGTTCGCGGACTTCAGGCATCCCTGTCGAGACAGGCGCCAGAGCATACATCGGCCTGGGCGTGGGCGGCACCGACTCAGTCACAACATCGCCATCGAAGCCCGGCACCGAGATCGACGCGACTTCCTGGTCGTCCGGTCGCTCCTGCATGTCATGGACTGCCGCATGATGATCCGCGACAAGTCCTTCCACCCTTATGAGACGCCGCCGAGTATCGTACAACAGGGCACTCAGGATCAGGGTGGCAAGCAGAAGGATCCCGGTCATGACACACCTCTCGATCTCGATTGCCTGCTACGGATATCGGAAAATTGAACGCCGTGCAATATAAAATTAGACAGCGTTCGATTACCGCTGTAGAAGGCGATATGGACTTTGGAGAAAACCGACCATGACGGGATTTCTGAAAAAGCTGGTTCACGACCTCGAAGCGCCGATCGAGGCGCGCGGTTTTGGCACAGGCTGGTTTGCCGGTTTCTTTGCGATATTGCTTGCTGCCGCAGGGCTATGCTTCGTGACCGCGTTGCGCTGGCCTGACTGGTTCGCCACGCCGGAACTGGCCGTCGTATTGAAATCCTCAGGCTTTCGCATCGTCGTCCACGCCACACTGCTGGGCGCCTATGCGCTTGCCCTGCTGAGCCTGCTGCTCCGCCCACGAAAGGCGATGGGCATGACGGCGCTGGTAGTAGCGCTTGCGGGGACGATCCTTGGCGGTGCGTCGGTCCAGCCGCGCGAGATGCATGACTGGGGCGTGTTCTTCGGCGTGGATTTCTTCGCAGTAAACCTGGTCGCCACCGGCCTGATGTTCGCCCCGCTGGAGCGCCTTGTCCCCCATCGCAACAAGCAACGCCTGTTCCGCCCCGAATGGAGCGAGGACCTGTTCTACTTCCTCGTCAGTTCGATGCTGGTGCAACTGATCACCTTCCTTGCCCTTGCCCCGTCGAGCTATCTCAATGCGCATGGCACCGCCTTGTCGAACCTCCGCGCGGCCGTCGGCGGGCTGCCGTGGGCGCTGCAGTTCATCATGGCCATGTTCCTGACCGACCTCACGCAGTATTGGTTTCACCGCGTGTTCCACCGTGTCCCCTTCCTTTGGGGCTTCCATGCCGTGCACCACTCGGCCCGGTCGATGGACTGGCTGGCCGGCGGGCGCATGCATTTTGCAGAGATCGTGCTGCTGCGCGGCGTTACGTCGCTGCCGCTGCTGACGCTGGGCTTTCTGCCTTCGGTCATGCAGGCCTACATCGGCATGGTCTACGTCTATTCCTCGCTGATCCATGCCAACATCCGGGGCGACTTCGACCGTCTGGGCCGGTTCGTCGTAGTGCCGCGCTTCCACCATTGGCATCACGCGCTGGAAGCGGAAGGCATCGACAAGAACTTCGCGATCCACTTCCCTTGGCTGGACCGCCTTTTCGGAACGCACTATTTCCCAAAGGGCCAGTGGCCACAGGGCTATGGTGTGCCCGAGGCGGTGCCAAGCGGTTACCTGGCGCAGATGCGCTACCCCTTCGTACGCAAGGCAAACTGACGATGGGCAGGAGATCGGACCACGGACGCGAGGAACTGGAAGCGCTGATCCTCGACAATGGGCGACAGGTCATGGCCGAAAGCGGCTATGCGCGGTTCTCCGCGCGCGAGGTGGCCAAGCGCATCGGCTATTCGGTCGGCACGGTCATGCACCTCTTCGGCAACGTCGATCGGCTCGTAATGGAGATCAACGCGCGGACGTTCCGGCTCTGGAGCGAGTGGCTGGAAAAACGCCTTAAGGGGATCGAAGGGCGCGAGCGCATTCTCGTCCTCGTCCACGGCTATTTCGACTTTGCGCTAACGCATCGCAACCTGTGGTCGGCCATCTATGAGCACCGGGTGCCGGAAGGCATGGAGATGCCCGATACGTTGGCCGCCGAACGCATGCGCCTCACCGGCGTCATCGCGCGCGAAGTCGCGACGGTTCTGCCCGCCGCTGAAGCCGCAAACGCAGCAGAGCTTGCCAGTTCGCTTATCGCTACCGTGCACGGGCACTGCGCGTTCATGCTGGGCGGCACTTTCGCTCTGCTGGATGTGGAGCGACCAGTCGACCTGGCCGCAGCGCGCGTCATGGAAACGCTGCATGCAAAGGGCGCTGTTATCGACGCCTGAACGAACACGAAAGGATCTGGATGAAGGCTGCGAAATATCTGGCTGCGGGCTGGGCATTGGCGATCACGGCCTATTTGCCGCTCATGCCCAGAATGAGGCCGCTCATGGCGATGGCCCAAGCTTCTCCTGCCTGGCAGCGCGCACGGTGATGGAACAGATCCTGCACCGCCTCGACCCGCAGTTCGCACCAGTGCTGGAAGCCGTGGCGCTCTGGGTGCGGGAGCCAGTCGATGCCGACTGGTCCGGCCCCGAACGGACTGGCGTCAGGACACGTATCTCCGCCCTGCTCTCCCCTTATCTGTCCAGGATGAGCACGGATGAAGGGCAGTCCTTCGGCTGGTCGATTCTCTCCGAACCCTACGGCGCTTCTCCCAAGGTAAAGACGATGAGTGACCTGTTCGCCAGCGACCGTCACTTCGCCGTTTTCCTCAACGTGCTCGGCCCCTATCTTGATACCAACACCGCACTGGACGTTCTTGCGGCGAAGATTCTCAGCTCTTGGCCGGACTGCGACCGGCAAGGGGCGCGCACAGGACGAAGCCAAGGCAACCATCCTGCTCCAACATATTCTCGACATAGATCCCACAAGCAAGTCCGCCACACGTGCGAGGACAATCCTGACCCGCGCCGGCGTCTTGCCAATGGAAGGCTCAAGAGACCGAAGTGACCGGGCGCATTCAGGCGGGCCTCGACAAACAAAGCAATATGACCGGCAATATCATGCCGCTCTACGCTCGGGGTATGCCAGTGCCAGCCGCTCCAGCCGGCAACGGATGTCATCAGGCATTACGACCTCATCACGGCGATAGTCGTGAGTGCCCGCGACAGCACTCTCAACAAGGTCATCGTGCATGCTTCCCATCAGCCCATTTATGGCGCTGAGGAAGCGCGACATCCGGTATAGCCGGTCGTCGGGCTGCAAGGTCCGCATCGTGTCATAGAACGAAACCTGGCGGCTGACGATCTTGCGCATCGCGTGAAACCGATGCGCCGTCAGCCTGGCATCGTCGAGCCATTGCCGCAGTCGGCCCACCTCTTCCCTGCGATAGCGCAGAAATCCGTCCGCACCGTCAAGGCGCACTCGCTTCACTTCATGAAGCACCCTCACCCAGACGGGACCGGTCAGCAGAAGTCGGAGCAACAGGGCATATCCAAAAACGGCCGACCGGCGGCCATTGCGATAGGCGTCCTGCAAATGGCCCATCACCGCCACCGTGGCGCCGAAAAGCACCGGGACGCGATGGTCCTCGCCGTAAAGCACAAGGGCAAAGCGCAAGTGTTTATACCGTGCCCGAATAAGCTTGTAGCGACGACGGGCATCGGACGGCAAATCCCCCGTAAGCAGTAATGTATCGGCAAGCGCGCGCATATCGGCACGCAGGGCGCCTTCGCGCCAGAACTGGGTGCACAAGTCCAGGCAAGCGCGCATCGCCTCTTCTGTGCACTCGACGGGGATCGGATCGGGCAGGCTGACCACCGGATCGACCACGTCGTCCATCTCAACCGCCTCGAACAGTGCATTGATCACCGCAGGGGCATAATGGGTACGCGCAGTCACGCCGGTGCTCCCGCTTCCATGCCATACGTCAGAGTGTGGCGGATACGATAGGCGGACACGGTGGGCACCAGCATGAACAAGGCCTTGAGGCAAACACCGACCACATAAGCGAGGCCTGCCCCCCACAGCCCGAACAAGTGGATAAGCACTACCAGTACCACCGCATAACCCAGAGCAGCCGTGCCCTCCGCCGCCAGCGCAGAACGTTCGCGACCCGCCATGTAGAGCAGCGACTCCAGCGGGAACGCGACCATCGCAACGACCAGCGAAGCAGTCATCAGTTGCAGCAGGTCATAGGCTTCGACGTATCTTCTCCCAAAGACAAGATCAATGACCGGCTCTCCACCGACCATTACGACCAGCAGCACGATCACGGCGATGCCGCCTGAAATGCACGCGCTCCGCACAGCAAGTTGCCAGGGGTGGCGACTGCCGGGATCGAGACGCATGATTTCAGGGTAGAAACTGCGTGACATCAGTTCGGCTGGCTTGCTGGCGGAATCGAAGAACGTCGCGGCGATCTTGAACAGCCCCGCCGCAGCCGGGCTGAGCAATGCGCCGACAATCAGGTTGCTGACAGGGCCCCAGGCCGCCCAGATCGAATGGGCGACATTGGTTGTCCATACGAAACCCCAGGCACGCGGGAGGCGCCGCGCTGGCCCGAAAAGGCCCGGTCGCAGCGCGCCTCTGACATTTCTACGGCGCAGTTCCCGGATCGACAGACCCCAGAGCCACAAGTCACCGGCCAGATCCGCCGCATACCACGTCAGCACAAAACCGGTAAAACCGAACCCGCCGAAGTAGGAAACGAGCGCCCCGGCAGCACGCACAAGTGGTGTAACCATCTGCTGCAGCGCGATCTGATCAAACCGGTCGAACACGCGCAGAATACCCGTTGGTGTGGCCGCCGTCATCGTTGGGATCAACGTGCAATAGAGCATCGCCAAATGGAGATTCCGCTCTCCGATACCGAACCACTCAGCCGCGTAAGGCAGCAATAACAAGCCCCCGACAAGGCCAATCAGGCCGCTGGCAAGGTCCAGGCCGAGCGCGAAACCCGTCACATCGCGCAGTACCTTCATGTCGCCGCGTTCGAACGCCGGAGCGCCGTAACGCACGATGAATTGCCAAGTCTGAAACTTCACCACCGCGCCCACGCCGTTGGCATATGAGTGGATCAAGACCAGGGTGCCGAACAGCGCGGGCGTCAACCCGCGCCCGGCGCAGGCGAGTGCGATCAGGCCCAGCAGGGCTCCTCCGAGCTTGCCCGAAGCGAGATATGAAGCATTGCGCACGATCGTGCGGAACACGCCATCCGAAAGCCAGCGTTTCACGGAAAAGCCGATCATTCCGCCACCATCGGCGTCCGTGATGCCAGTACGCGAGCGACCGCTGCCTTGGCGCGGGTGATCACCAGTTCCACCGGTTCCTCCGCATCAAGTTCGACGATCGGCGCGGCGCCGAAATGCAGGCGCGGCACATCAGCAACCTTGCGTGCCAGCGAAGTGAAACGATGGTCCGGCTTGCGTGAAGCCGCTACGTCGAGCGAAACGTTGAGCCGCAGCACGAGATCAGGCGCTTGCAGTGTCATCCTCTGAAACATCCGCAGTTCAGAGGCTGCCAGCAGACCGACAATGCCGCCGGGGCGCGCGGCGGCCAGACCCGGGCCATCCATCGGACCGGGTAAATCCATTTGCGGAAAGCGATCGGCGATGATCGCGTTACCCTCTCCCCGCAGACGCTGCATCCGACGAAAGCGGCGCAGGCGGCGTAATGAAAACACATAGATCACCAGTGCCGCGGCAAGCCCTGGGCCTTTCTCTCCCTGAGCCTTGCGCGCCCTGGCGTGGATCGTCTTGTCGATCCGCGTGCCGAGCAATGGCAGGCGCGCGATGACGCGGCCGATATTGCCCGACTGCTTGCCGAGGTGGCAGGTGATGGTGGGGCGGCTCTCATTCAGCCAGCGTTCGAGTTCCCGCGTCAGGGTGGATTTACCCGAACCGTCGCACCCGACGACGGCGATCAGGGGCGGCATATCGTTCATGCCGGTATCGCTCCCAACTGCACCAGCGCCAGTACCGTAGTCAGCACATCCAGATAAGGCCGGGTAGCATCCACGTCGATGATCGGCGCTCCACCGAACTGCAGCGTAGGAAGAATCGCCAGCTTCTTTTCCAGCAAAAGGCGGGTGTGATCGGATTTGCGTGCAAGCGCGGTATCGACATCCACGTTGAGACGGATAACGAGGGTTGGACGACAAGCGGCCATTTCCCGGTAAAGGTCGCGTTCGCGGGCAGCGAGCCGCTCCACTGCGGGCGTCCCCCGGCGCGCCCAGGCAAGGCCGGGACCGTCGAAGCCACCGGGCAACTGAGCTTGTGGGTAACGGTCGGTAATGACGCGAATGCCGCGCCTGCGCATCGCCATGACCTGATCGAACCGGCGCTTGCGCACCAGCGAAAGTCCGAACATTACCAGCGCCGTCGCCAGCCCCGGCAAGCGCTTGTTCGACGCGGCATGAGCCTTGCTCGCCTTCGCGCTGAGAAAGCCCTCCAGGATCCCGCCGACCAGAGGCATCCGGCCGATACGACGGCCCAGGTCGCCGGTGCCAAGCCCGAGATACATCGAACGTGTCGGATACTCCCGGTTCAGCAACACAGTGAGGTCGCCCGCGAGCGTCGATTTGCCCGAGCCGTCGCAGCCGATCAGCGCCACACAGGGCGCAAGCGCTTTCCGGTCTGCCACATCATCCCGGGAAAGTGCCGCCAGCGAAGCAAAAGCCGCCATTTCACGGGGTGGATTATGTATTGTCATAGTTCTGCAGCCATCATCTGATAAGCATGGCGCATCCCGCTATCCTTGCGCTTACGCCCGCCTCGGATTCGATGCCTTAGGCCCCGAACCTGATGCCAAGCTGACGGGCGAAAAGATCTTTCCGCGATTTGACGCCACTGCGTCGGATGCCTATTTTCCGTGCCAATCCAGGCCGTCGATGGCCCTTCCCCCGTTTCCGGAGCGTCATTTTGCCACGCCTGCTGCTTGCAGAAGACGATGCCGACCTTGGTCCCGCGATCCGGCGAGCGCTGGAGCTGGAAGGCCATGTCGTCGATCTGTTCACACGCGGCGACGACGTCCTTGCCGGTGCGCGCGCCAGTGATTACGATGTGATACTGCTCGACATCGGCCTGCCTCATGGTTCTGGACTGGAAGTGCTGCGAGACTTGCGGGCAGCGGGCGATGCCACTCCGGTAATCATCGTCACTGCATTCGACCGTACGCAGCAGCGCGTCGCCGGGCTTGATGCCGGAGCTGACGACTACGTTGTAAAGCCCGTCGATCTGGAAGAACTGGCGGCGCGGATACGGTCACAGTTGCGACGGCGCGACGGGCGGCAAAACGACAGCATCGCGGTAGGGCCTGTTATTCTCGACTTCACCGGGCATGTCGCGACGATGGACGGGCATGACGTACTCCTCACCGCCAAGGAGTATCGCGTTCTGGCGCTGCTGATGCGCCGAGCCCGCCGCTTCGTGTCCAAAACGGATATCGAGGCAGAACTCTACGACCAGGACAACTGGGCAGAATCCAACACGGTGGAGGTTGCCATTTCCGCCCTGCGGCGCAAGTTCGGCCGCGATTTCATCCGCACTGCTCGCGGACTGGGCTACATGGTCGGGGATCTGCAGCGATGAAGCGGCGACCATCGCTTTCGGCCGCACTCTACCGGCGTGTACTGCTGCTCCTCGCTCTGACCGGATTGGCAATGGGAGGACTGCTCTACATAGTGGCGACGCGCGAGATCGGACATGCATCCGACGCGCAACTCATCAATGCATCGCGCCTGCTCTATATGATGATGCAGGACGATCTGGCCTCCGGCGTGCTGGTGCGGCATGACCGACTGGTCGATGCGGACGGCGACCCCCTTCTATCCAACCAGGAGGCCGAGGCATTTCAGGCATCCTACGACACCTGCATGTTTACGGTTTTCTGGAACGGCAGGCCGATCGCGCAGTCCGGGTGGGGCGCGCCTGTACGCCTGGTACCGCGTCGGGTCGGGCTGCACGATTTTCGCGCGTTGGGGGACCACTGGCGCAGTTACGGTATGCAGGGCCACGACCCGCGCCTGCTGATCGTGGTGGCCGAGCGGGGTGCCATGCGCGAATTCTCGCTTGTCCGGGTCCTCGGTGAACTTGCGCTGCCGATGCTCGCGCTGCTGGCGGCCGCCATGGCCATGCTATGGTGGACACTGAGCAAGAGCCTGTCCCAAGTCGAGCGGCTTGCCTCCACGCTGAACGCGCGTTCGCTTTCCGACCTTGAAGCGCTGGACCCGCAGGAATGGCCGCGCGACGTGGAACCGCTGATCGTAGCGCTCAACAAACTCTTTGCGCGCCTCGAAGGTGCCTACGAACTGGAGCAGGCTTTCACGGACGACGTCGCGCACGAGCTGCGCACCCCGCTGGCCGCGATCCGTGCCCAGGCTCAGGTGCTGCGCCGCCTGTCGCCCCGGACCCTCGGCGATGATACAGACCGTCTGGTGGCAACGGTAGACCGTGCGAACGACCTGATCGACGGGATGCTTCTACTCGCCCGGCTCAATGCCACTGCCGTTTCCGCACGGTTGATAGACGTTCATGCACTGGTGGCAGAAGTGGTAGCGGACGGGCTGATGAACCTGCCCGCCGATGCGGTGGATGTCAGCGTCATCCCCGACCACATCGTCCGCTGGCGCTGTGATGCCGCGCTGCTGCAGATCGTATTATCGGCCGTCATCGGCAACGCCCTGCGCCACGGACGCGCCGGAGGCCATATGGACATCGCGATCGTGCGTGCTGCCGACCGGCTGGTCATCACCGTAGGCGATCGCGGGCCCGGCGTACCTGCCGCCGACCGCGATCGCCTGCTGCGGCGGTTCGAGCAAGGTGGCCCCAGCACATCGGGCAGCGGTCTGGGCCTGTCCATAGCGACCAAGGCCATAACCCTGCTGTCAGGCACCATCCGGCTCGACGACCGTCCCGACGGGCACGGGCTGCTGGTGATCCTGACCTTGCCGGCGGTGTGATAACCTCGAGCTAACCAATCCGGCGACAAATGGGCAATCCCTGTACCGAACGGTTGCGCCCCCGCATTATACGCATTTCCCCAAAAATGCTGTCCGATTGCCAAGGTTTTGAGCCAGTTGCGATCGCAGGTGCTGTCACCAACTACGAAGCCCGCACATCATTTTCAGCCACCTCATAGACTTAGGAGGCAGATCTCTAGTTCTTTGGAAGATCGCGTGCGATGCGCATTCCCAGATGGCTGTTGCGCTGTTCGGGTGGGTCACCGATCCGTTGCGCCGCACGGATAGTCCAGTCGATCAGGCTCCAGCCCGCTCCGCGCACGTTGCGCAACCTGCATTCTCCGGTCAGCCAGGGTGAGCCGTCCGTCGGGGCGCCCACGAAATCATCGTGATGGCAATCAGCGACCCACTCGGCGACGTTGCCGGTCATATCGTAAAGGCCAAAAGCATTGGGTGGGTAACTGCCGGCGGTCGCCGTACGGTCCAGCCTGTTGCCGAAATTCGCCTTTTCGGGATCGGCCGCATTACCGAACAGGAACCAGGTGCTGGTGCCTGCACGCGCAGCATATTCCCATTCGGCTTCGCTGAGGAGGCGGTACTTCGCGCCGGTCTTGCGGGAAATCCATTCGATATAGCTCATCACGTCGGCATAATTGACGTGGATAACCGGACGGCGACCGCGCCCCCAACCTTCGTCGGAAGGGCGATAGCCGTTGCACCCTCCATCGGCCACGCAAGCATCCCACTGATCAAACGTGATTTCATAGCGGCTGACCGCGAAACTGTAGGCGATCGTTACCTTGTGCCGAGGCGACTCCATCTTGTCGAACAGCGGATCGACGCCAAGCGCATCACGCTCCTCCTGGCTCGACCCCATGACAAAACTGCCCGGAGGCACGACCACCATATCGGGGCAATCACGACAATCCGAGAACGCAGCACCTGCGCGAACGGAAGGGAGGGCAGGCGTAGTATCATCTGACCGATCGGCGGCGGAAGTCATCGTAGCCATCAGTCCGAGGGCAAGCATCACCGGGAGCCTGGAAGTCATGGATAAACTCCGAAGAAGCGCGACCGTGCAGCTAGAAATTGGTAGACTTGAGCGAGATCAGACGCGGCGTGCCATCGCACGCCGCGTCCAGCCTTCAGAACTTGTAACCGACCTTCACGCCATAGGTACGCAAGTCCGGCAAACCGACAACCAGCGCCGAAAGGGTGCTGCTATACGGAAAGCCGTTAGCAAACAGGCCTTGCTCACCGACCGAAGTGTAAGCCTTGTTGTTGAACGCATTGGTGACGAACATCTCGTAAGAAAATGGTCCGATGCTTGTCCCGGCACGCAAATTGACCTTATGGCTGTCCTGGGTCTTCACCACGTTCGCCGCACTGGACCACATACCCGATTTGAAGTTGTAATCGGCACGGGCAAACCAGCTGGCGTCCCCGGAGTTCAGTTCGCCGCCGAACTGCACTCCAACGTTCGCCGAATACTTTGACGTCTGCGGCAATTCATTCCCGCGGAAGTCGAACACTCCGGTCAAACGGGACACCGGAGGATTGGTGTATTTCAGTATCTTTGAGTCGTTGATCGCGCCCGCAGCGTTGATCGTGATGAGGTCACTGAGCCGCCAGTTGGTCTCCAGTTCGATACCCTTCATGTCGATACTGCCGGTGTTGGCGCTGCCACTCAGCACGGCAGGAAGACCGTTCGATCCCACAGTCATCAGCGAAATCGCGTTGATCTGGTTGCGCCACTGGGCATAATATACCGCCAGCGAGAAGTTCATCCTGCGATTGAACAGCGCGCCTTTCAGGCCAACTTCATAGTTGGTGACCTTCTCGGGCTCTACTGCGATTTTCACGCCTTCAGCGATGGCCTGCTGGATGACATCCTGTGACAGCGTCAGAAATTCGGTATTGAAAGCACCCGGATTTACGCCCTTCGACCAGGACGCGTAGCTCATGAGGCCGCTATCCGTTTCGTACTTGACGATCACGCGGGGCAAGAAGTTCTTGTAGCTCTGCTTGAGCAGCAGATCTCCACCTGCGTAATAGCCCGGCGTTGCGATTTCCGGCGCGGAGATGGTCGTGCCGGTCGGCTGCGAATAGGCGTAAAGCGTATCGACCTGATAACGCCCTTCGGCACTGATAGAGATTTGCGGCGTGAACTCGTAAGTCAGGGCACCAAACACACCGAAAGTACGTGACCGTGTCTTGCCTGTCTCCGCATAAGTCGCCGAAGGCAGGAACCCGCCGCCGACGCCGCTACGGGTGGTGGCATTCAGATAACTGCCACCGAACGTCCCCTGGATCGGACCACCATTGTCATAGGTCGCGCGCAATTCCTGCGAGATGTCCTGATTCAGGCGTTCGATCAGGTAGGGATAGTCGAAATAGGAGCGCTCGGCGCTTGGCGAACTGGTCGCCAGCGACGTCGATCCCTGGTTGTCGAGATCGATGAAGACGCTGAACTCCTCGCGGTTGTATGCCGTCAGGCTCGACAGCGTCACGCCCGTATCGCCGAGTTCCCAGTCGACACCGAGGTGGGTGTGGTAGAAGTTGCGCAGCAAGCCGTAGCCTTGCACGCCCTTGTCGTAATCGAAGATGCGCCCCTTGACGGTGCGCAGCCAGTTTTCGGCGACATCGTCGAAGTTGGTGTTGGCAGACGGCCCCGTAGCAAGGCTGGGCGTGGTGCCGCAGAAGAAGGGATAAGACGTCGCCGTGCCTTCGCCCGCGATGCCCGAAGTACTGCCGGTAAGATTGCAGTTGGACTGGTTCGCGACGACGACGTTACCCGAAGTATCGGTGATCTCGTGCGTACCGAGCAGCCCGTTCGCAGGATGGTTGTCGTCATCGCGGGAATAGATCCCGAATGCCTTTACCGTCAGATTGGACGCCGGCGTAAAGACCAGCATCGCCGAAAGGTTGCGACTGGACTGATCGCCCAGGGTTTCACCGGAGTAGGTGTTGCGCCAGGAGCCGTCCTTGCCGAAACCATCGCCGCTGATGCGGAATGCTAGCAGATCCCTTACGATCGGACCTTCGATGTCGGCGTGGAAGGAGTAGTTGTTGCGGGTGCCAAGCATGCCCCGGATCGAACCACCCCAATCGTTACCCGGTAATTTGTTGACGACGTTGACCGCGCCTGCGAACGTACTGCGTCCGAAATATGTGGCCTGCGGCCCCTTGAGAATTTCGATGCGCTCGGGGTCGGAAATGGACGAAAGCGCCGAGGTAGAGGAAATTGGCGCACCGTCCACGAACATCGAAGACGTCGTCGTCTTGGTTGACGACGGCGTAAAGCCACGGATGATGAATTGTTGATACGAACGGTCATTTCGACCCGAACCGTTCTGATTGACGTTGAGGCCGGGAGTACTCTCCGACATCTTCATAATCGTGTCGATCCCACGCTGCTGCAATGCCGTGGCCGAGAACGCCGCAATCGAAATCGGTGTTTCAAGCATGTTCTCTTCACGCTTGCGTGCGGTCACGACAATGTCCCCGCTTACATCCGAAGAAGCGGTCGCCTGTGGCGCCTGATCTGCGGTCTGCGCAAAAGTGGCCGACGGCGCGATGATGGCAAGCGCCACTGCCCCCAAACCAACATGATCTAGAAGTCGAACTGTCCTCATCTCATCACCCCTGAAAGTCGTTTGTCCGAAATGCGCCGCCGGGGCGCAATTCCCCGATCCGAAGCGCGCCCCTGAGCGCTGCTCGGATGAAAAATCATCGATGGAATTCGATGACTAAAAAATGCTCATGATTACAGATGCCTGCAATGGCACGAAGCTTCGTGGCCGGTCTGCGGAGATATCCCGACAGGCGGACATTTTCATTTTTCCGGCTTCTGGATGATGGTCGCGCGCCCTGTCGATGATGCACGAGACCCGGTCCCCGCTTAGCCCCCCTGAATTGCAAGCACCATGTCGCAAGGTTTCCACCTCTGCGTTCAGGCGAGCCCGACTGCTTCCGGTAGCGATGCTATCAGGCAAGAAAATGCGCCAGTTCCATGGCCGTTTCCGTGGGATTGTCCTGCACTGGAAAGCCGCTGGCGTCGGGCAGCACCACGCTGCGCACATCGCGGAAGCTCGCCTCGGCAGTCGATCGGTACTTGAGGAAGAACGTGTCGCGTGCACCGTAAAGCAACAGGGTGGGTGCCGTGATCCGGCGCATCAATTCAACGAAATCGGTGTAAGCAACGCCACGTTCGTGCGGGCGGATCCAGCGCCCAGCCTGCGCGCGACTGGCATTCTGCTCTGTGCCGATGCGCGCAAAGTCGCGCAAGCCGAAGATATCGCGCGCCACCGCCGGGTCAACGGGAAGCGGATCTCCCTTCGACGTAAACATTGCGGCCTGTGCCTTCTCCTTCGCAGCGACCTGTTCGGGCGTGCTCGCGGGACCGAGAACACAGGACGGCAACGCCAATCGCCGCACCCGTCCCGGCGCCAGCGCTGCCATCGCCACTGCCACGCAGCCGCCGAGCGAGGTTCCCGCAAGGTCGACCTGGCTCAGCCCCATTTCCTGCATTGCGCCGAGCACCAGCGCCGCAGTCTCCAGCACGGTCTGAATCTCGGGCGGCGGCCCTTGCCAGCGCGAGGCGCCATGACCGGGCAGATCGAAAGCGATCACGCACCGACCGCGCGCAAGCACGGGCGCAACTTCGCGCCAATCCGCCACCCAACCGCCCAGTTTATGTAGCAGAACCACCGGCAGGGCCGCGCTGTTGCCGCCCAGCGAGACATGGTGGAGTTCACCTCCCGAGCGGCGCACCATTCCCGTACCGGTCCATGGTCCCGCAAGCGACGGCGCTACTTGCGCAGCGGCGGGAACCCCGGACACAAGCGCGGCCGCTCCCAGCGTCATGCTACCGGCAAAAGCACGTCGAGTAACCATTCAGAACCTCTTTATTCCAATCGTGGATGAGTGTTCGGAGCCGGACGAGCAAGGTCGAGCCGCAGCGCCGTGGCTATCCGCCAGACGATGATCATCACTTTCCCGACGTTCGCTCCCTGCATGCGCAAGGCTAGATTTCCAGCCTTGGGTCAGGCCCCATTACTCACGCCTACGAGGTTTGAATTAAAATGGCTCAGCGCGAGGAAGGAAGGCGAAGGAATATGTCGATATTTCAAGACTTCCTGACGCTGCGCTGGGCCATTTTGATCAAATCCCCGTGGGACGCCGGGATGGCTTCCATCTCGAACCGAAGCGGCCTTGGACGGGCAACCAGCCCGACCGGCGGCCACTTCGGCCCGATATGTTCGCCATTCCGGCGCCTCGCAGGCGTGGGTAATGGGTCCTGACCCTAGCCATCCGGCATGGAGCATCCCCGCATGAAGAATATCCTCGCAAGCCTGGTCGCCGGTTCGGCGCTTCTGCTTGGCGGATGCGGCGATCCGGCGCTATCGCCGGCGGGCGTGGACAAACTGACCTACCACAACAATTCCGCGCGTGAGGGCTGGAACGATCGCGAGCGTATGCTGTCCCCGGCAGCGGTGGCAGGGGAACAGTTCGGTGAGATCTGGCAGTCGCCAAGGCTCGATTTCCACGGCAAAACGCCGCCTCGCCTCTTTGCGTCGCCGCTGTACGTCAGCGCGCTGAACTTTGATGCGGGAGCGCAGGCAGGGCGGACGCTGCGGGTCGCCTTCGTCGTTTCGAGCACCGGCTATGCTTACGCCATCCACGCCGGGAAGCGCGCGGACCTTCCGGCCGGCACGATCCTGTGGAAGCGCAGGCTGACCGACGATCCATGTCAGAACGGCCAGTTCGGCAACCTCTCAACCCCGGTTATCGACCACGCTGCCAACCGCATCTACGTCACCAGTTGCCGCGGCGACTGGACCTGGGACGTCCATTCACTCGACCTGCGGACCGGGGAAGAAGCGTCCGGCTGGCCCGTCGAGATCAGCCATCGTACCGTCACGGACAAGATCAACCGGAACGGTGTGAGCCGCTTTGTTCCGGGCCAGATCTACTACCAGCGCGGCGCACTAAACCTGAGCCGCGATGGCGGACGCCTCTATGTCGCGTTTGGACCGGACCTTCAGGGGTTTCTCGTCTCGGTCGATATCGCGAGGCACCGGGTGGCGAGCGCATTCTCCTCGATGCCACGCGCTGACCTCCAGCAAGGCGGCATGTGGGGTGCCTCCGGTCCCGCGCTCGACGCGCAGGGGCGCATCTACATCGCGACCGGAGCCAGCTTCCTCTCGGCTCTGGAAAAGCGCGGAATTCCAGGGGTTTTCCCCGAAGTCGCGGGCGCCTGGGGGCAATCCATTCTCCAGTTCCGCGACGATGCCGAGACGGGCCTGCGCCTGACCGGCACATACTCGCCGTTCAACTATTGCCAGACGGCCGCCTCCGACATCGACATTGCGGGCAGCGGCGCGGTCCTCTTCGATCTCGATCGCGGCAGCGCCAGCACCGAGCATCTGCTGACGCTCGGTGCTGGCAAACAGGGCAACGCCTACCTTCTCGACCGCGACCACATGCCCGGCGGCACCCGCAAGCGCCACGCCTGCAGCACCGACCCGGCCAGCGACGGCTCACTCCTGGCGCCCGGCGTGCAGAAGGAGCTGAAATCGCGCGGACCGGTAGTGGTTTTCGGACCGTATTCGGACAGCATCGGCATGGTGAACTCGGCCAAGAGCCGCGCCACGCTGGCGCACTTTCGCAATCGCCTTGGCGAGCATTATCTGTTCCTTGCGGGCAGCGCCAAGACCGGCCCCGACTTCGGAACCAACGTTCCGCCCAGTCTCGTGCGGGTCCGCGTAATGACGCACAAGGGGCAGCCCGCCTACCTTGAGGTGGATCAGCGCGAAATGACAGTGACGATGCAGAACCCGGGCTCACCGGTCGTTTCGAGCAACGGCGGCGAAAACGGCGTCGTCTGGGTGATGGATACCAATGTCCCGCGCAGCGTCGACATCTACCAGCCCGATGCCCCAGGCGCGCGCCTCTACGCATTCGACGCGAAGAGCCTGAAGCCCCTGTGGCAGAGCGGTGACGCCCTGTTTACATCGGGCAAGTACAACGAACCTGCCGTGGTGGACGGCATGGTGCTGGTCGGCACCGACCGATTGCAGGCGTTCGGATTGCGGGCACCGGGCACCGCTACGCCGCTGCTCCAGCACCCTGCCATCGCATCCGCGGGGAACGCGGGCAAGGCACTGTTCGACGGCCGCTGCGCCGCTTGCCATTCCCAGGCCGGCTCGGGTGCACCGCCAGTCTCGGTAATCGCTGGATATTCGCAAGGTCAGATCGTCGATGCGCTCAAGGTAGGCAAGATGAAGGAGATGGGCTCCGGTCTCAGCGAGACGCAGTTGGGGCAGATCGCCACTTACGTCCGCTCGGGAGCCGCGAGGTAGGCATCGGCTCCTCCCGGTCCAGCCGATGCATGTTCGACTGCAACCAGGAGCGACCGTTTAGGCTCCTGCCCCTAGCGCAGCGGCCAAACCCATAGAACGAGCGGCGTTCCCACGAGGACTACCAGCAGCGAGAGCGGTGCACCGAGCCGGGCATAATCGCTGAATTTGTATCCTCCAGGCCCGAAAACCAAGGTATTGCACTGGTGCCCGATGGGGGTCAGAAAATCACAACCCGCCCCAATGGCCGTCGCTATCAGAAAGGCCTCGGGCCGGTATCCGAGATCATGAGCAAATACTGCGGCGATGGGGGCCATCACCAGCACGGTCGCGGCATTATTCAGGAACGGCGTTACCGCCATGGCGGTGACCAATATCAGTGCGACGGCACCCCAGGCTGGTAACATCGCCGCTATTTGAGCAAGGCTGCTCGCGATCACTACGGATGCCCCGGTGGTCTGGAGGCTTTCGCTGACAGGAATAAGCGCAGCCAACATGACAAGGATTGGCCACTCGATCGCCTCGTAAGCGTCACTGACAGGCAGTGCACCCGTGATGACTACCAATCCTGCTGCAGCGAAGAACGCCGTCGCCACGGGCACGATACCGCTGGCCGTAGCGAACATGGCCGCGACAAGAATGACGACCGGCAGCCAACTGCGTCTTGATTGTCCAAGCCGGATCTCTCTGGCCGCAAGCGGCAATGCACCGAGTTGCTTCAAGCGGTCGGGAAGCAACGCGATAGATCCCTGCATGACGATGACATCACCGGCCTGAAGGACGATCTGTCCGATCTTGCGGGTCAGATGTTCCCCTGCCCGTGACACCGCGATAAGGTTTACGCCGAAGCGCTCGCGGAGGGAGAGGCGACCGGCGGTTCGTCCGATCAGCACGGAGTCGGTCGTCACTACCGCCTCTATCACGCCTATTTCATCATCCTCATGCCCATCGGCCGTCACCTGCCCCTCTCCCGTGAGAGAAAATCGGTCCTGGGCGATGACCCGCTCCAGTGCATCCGGGGCGCCGGAGAGGATAAGCACGTCATCTGCTCTCAGATGCACGGTTGGATATACAGTACCGCGCATGTCGCCACGCAGCAGACTCGTTACCGTCACTTGATTGTCATGCCGTTCGGTGAATTCCGCAATGGTCTCGCCGATAGCCTGAGAGGCGTCCGATACCGATGCCTCGGTGACGTAGCCGGAGATATTGAGCGCTTCACCCATGGTCGGTGCGGCGCGCCGATCGCGTGGGAGCAGACGATAGCCAAAGCGCAGGAAGACCAGCCCTACGATCAGCAGTCCAAAGCCGGTAGGGAAATAATCGAACATGCCAAAGGGCTTGCCGGTCATTTCTTCCCGCACCCGACTGACGATGATATTGGGCGATGTACCGACGAGAGTCATCAGCCCGCCCAGGAGTGACGCGAAAGACATCGGCATCAGGAAGACCGAAGGACTGCTGTCGCTCTTCCTGGCCATTTGAAAGGCAGCCGGCATCAGCATTGCCAGCGCGCCTACATTCTTGACGAGAGCGGAGGAAACCCCGACTGACGCAGTCAAAACCAGCAGTTGCGACCGAACGGACTTCAACCGCCCGGCCACGAACCCCAGGGCGATCTCAATGGCGCCCGAACGCTGGATGGCCGCAGAGATGACCAGCGCCGATCCGACAATGACGACGATGTCATCGGCGAAACCCTTGAACGCGTCAGCCGGCTTGACGACGCCGATTGCAAGCGCCGAAAGCAACGCGATCACGGCCGTCACATCATACCGAAATCTGCCCCAGATAAAGAGCGCCATCATGCCCGCCAGAGTGGCAATGGAAAGCCATTGGGGAAGTGTCATCGAGCCTCTCGGACTTGATGATGGAAGTTGGGTGCCCTGGGGTGGATAACTATTTTCATCGCCCCATGACCTTGATCATTCCTATCCCCGTTCGCTCTTCAGGATCGTTCAACGCGCGAAACCGCTTCGGGTGGCGAGTTCCTTGACCTTTTGCCCCTGTCCCGGAGAATGGCTCCAGCGGGAAACAGAGGAATGGGGTGAAATCGAAGCTGATTGGAGCTGGATATCTCGCACGAAGGAATCGAAGTTCGCGGGCGAACAGATCGCGTTTGCCCTGCGCCATGTGACCTTCGTCACCTTGCGAGGCCCGAAACGACCACCGGCCCGCCTCCTCATCGGGAACCGGGCCGGCAGCATCATTCCGAAAAAGCGAAGGGTCAGGCCACCGTTTCCGGCACCCCGGTCTTCTCGAAGACCATGCCGCGCCAGTTGTCGTCGGCGGCCTCCTGGCAGGTTTCGCGGTAGGCCTTGAAGCCGCCCGTGTACATCGTCAGCCCGCGCGCCTTGCCCGCCACGTTGGCGCCGGTGTACCAGGTGTTCGCCTTGCGGACCAAGGTGTTCAGCGAGAGTTCGTGGACGTGCTCCATCCACTCGTGCTCGGCCTCGGCGGTGGGCTCCATCGCGGTCAGGCCATTGCCGCGCATGTGTTCGATCGCGCCCGCCAGCCAGTTCACGTTCTGCTCGTTGATGGTGAAGATGTTCGCCAGCGCCGAGGGGCCGTTGGGACCGCAGACGATGAACAGGTTGGGGAAGTCCTTCATCATCAGCCCGAGGTAGGAGTGCGCGCCGCCCTTCCATTCCTCATTGATCGTCTTGCCGCCCCGGCCCACCACGTCGAAGGCCATCAGCGCGCCGGTGAGGCCATCATAGCCGGTGGCGAGGATCAGCATGTCCAGCTCGATCTCGCGCTCCGCCGTGCGCACGCCCTTCTCGGTCAGGCCGACGATCGGCTCCTTGAAGCAGTCGACGAGGCTGACGTGCTCCTCGTTGTAGGTCTCGTAGTAATTGGTGTCGAGGCAGGCGCGGCGCGCGAAAATCGGGTAGCCGCGCGGCTTCAGGGTTTCGGCGGTGGCGGGATCCTTGACCACTTCGCTGATCTTGCCGCGCACGAATTCGGCGACCTGCTCGTTGGCCTCCTCGTTCTGCATGAGGTCGGAGAAAGAGCCGAGGAACGTGTGGCCACCGTTCTGCCACGCCGATTCCATGATCTTGACCCGGTGCTCGGGCGGCAGGCTGAAGTAGGGGCGCGTGGTCGCCGGGCGCACGCCGCCGAGCGGGCTGTTCTTGGCCGCCATGCGCATCGCCGGCAGGTTGCGCTTGATCTCGGCGGTGTACGCGTCCGAGTGCTTGTGGTTGCGCATCGGCATGGTGAAGCTGGGCGTGCGCTGGAACACGACGAGTTCCTTCGCCTCCTGCGCCACCACCGGGATGATCTGGATGCCGGTGGAGCCGACGCCGACCACGCCCACGCGCTTGCCCTCGTAGCTCACCGGCTCCTTCGGCCAGCGGCCGGAGTAGTAGAGTTCACCCTTGAAGCTGTCGAAGTCCTCGAAATCGGGGCGCTTGGGCACCGAGAGCGGGCCGGTGGCCATGACGGCGTAAGTCGCCTCGAAGGTCTTGCCGGTCTCGGTCGAGAACGTCCAGACCTGCCGCACCTCGTCGTATTCGGCCCGGTTGACGCGGGTGTCGAACAGGTAGTCCTTGCGCAGTTCGTGGCGGTCGGCGACGAAGTTGATGTATTCGAGGATTTCGGGCTGGGCCGCGAACTGTTCGGACCACGACCACTCCGCATCGACTTCGGGCGAGAAGGTGTAGCAGTAGTCGATCGTCAGCAGATCGCAGCGCGCGCCGGGGTAGCGGTTCCAGTACCAGACGCCGCCGACGTTATCGCCAGCCTCGATGCCGAGCACCGAAAGGCCCATCTCGCGCAGCTTGTAGACGGCGTAGAGACCGCCGATGCCCGCGCCGACGACGACCGCATCGTACGTGCCGTCGATGCCCTTGTTAGCAACTTCAACCATTTCGCCCATCATCTCCTGGCATCAACTTTTGGGGGAGGTTCGATCCACCGACTATGCCGCAAGGGGCTGCGGTGGACCGACCGTTGGGGCCCCTGCGGACCCAAAATCACATTCGTGAGAGCGCCTTCACGCCGCCGCTATGAAGCGCGCGACATGGTGCTCCGAGGAGCCGTAGGCGCAGTCGAGCATCATCTGCCGCTTGAGGTGGTGGCTGATGATAAGCTCGTCGGAGAAGCCGACGCCGCCGTGCAACTGCACCGCCTGACGCCCGACATAGAGCCCGCATTGCCCCACCCGCGCCTTGGCGGCGGAGACCACGCGGCGACGCTCCGCTGCGGGAAGGCCGAGGCTGAGCGTGGCGCGGTAGGACATCGAGCGCGCCTCCTCCAGCGCGATCGCCATGTCCACGGCGCGATGCTGGAGCGACTGGAAGCTGCCGATCGCGACGCCGAACTGCTTGCGGGTGCGCAGGTATTCCAGCGTGGCGGCGTGGGCCGCCTCCATCGATCCGACCGCCTCGGCGAGATGCGCGCAGATCGCCTTGTCGACCGCGAGTTCCACTGTCGGGAGCGCCGCGCCCGCCTCGCCGATCGGCACGGCGGAAACGCCATCCAGCTTGAGGCGGGCGTGGCGGTGCTGGTCGATGGCGCGGAAGCGCGAGACGGTGAGGCCCGGCGCATCGGCGCGCACGAGGAACAGCCGGACGCCCGCAGCGGTTTTGGCGGTGACGACGAACCAGTCGGCATCGGCGCCGTCCTCGACGTGCAGCTTCTCGCCGGTGAGGGTCCAGTCGGTGCCGTTGCCGGCTGCGGCGCATTCCACCCAGCCGAAGTCGTAGCCGCCATCGGGTTCGAGCAGGCCCGCAGCCGCCTTCGCGCTGCCCTCGCCGATCGCGGCGAGCAGGTCGGCGGCGGCGGGATCACCGCTCACCAGCGCGGGGACGAGCACCGCATTGGCGACGTAGGAGGTCGGGATCAGGTGGCGGCCAACGCCTTCCATGATCGCCATGACATCCACCGCCGAGCCGCCGAGGCCGCCGTCGTTCTCGGCGATCGGCAGCATCAGCCAGCCGAGTTCAGCCATCTGCGCGGAGGTGCGCGCGGTCAGGTCGTCGAAACGCTCCAGCAGCTTGAGCCGGTCGCTGGAGGGCCACAAGTCCGCGCCGAGGCGGTTGGCGCTGTCGGCCAGCATGCGCTGTTCGTCGGAATATTCGAAGTTCATGGCAGCCTCACAGACCCAGCGCGCGGCGGGCGATGATGTTGTGCTGGATCTCGCTCGATCCGCCGTAGATCGAGGTGACGCGCGAATAGAGGGCGCCCTGCATGCCGTAGGGCATGTCGGCCGGAAGGCTGGATTCATTGGCGCCGTCGAGCGCGCGGAAATGCGCCGCCTCCGGGCCGAGCGCATCCATCCACAGCGCGGTGGCACGCTGGTAGAGGTCCGACCAGCGCAGCTTGACCATCGAGCCGCGCGGGCCGGAATCGGCGCCCGAGGCGAGGTCGGCGAGCAGGCGCAGCACCATGGTTTCGAGCGCCATCGCCTCGATCTCCAGCTGCGCGAGCTGGGCGGCGAAGGCGGGCGTCTCGATCAGCGGCACACCGCCGATCTTGCGGGCACGCGCGGCATCGCGCACGCCGTCGAGCACTTGCGGCAGGTGGATCGCGGTGGCCGAGCAGACCATGCGCTCACGGTCGAGCAGCACCTTGCCGTATTCCCAGCCCTTGCCCTCGGTGCCCACCAGGTTCGTAACCGGCACCCGCACGTCGTCGAGGAAGACTTCGTTGGTGGTGTACTTCTCGTCCATCGTCTCGATCTTGCGGATCGCGATGCCGGGGGTCTTCATGTCCACCAGCAGCAGAGAGATGCCCTGCTGGCGCTTCGCTTCCTGCGAGGTGCGGGCGAGCACGAACATGTGGCTGGCGACCTGCGCGTAGCTGGTCCACATCTTCTGCCCGTTGAGGACGTAGTGGTCGCCGTCGCGCACCGCCGTGGTGCGCAGCGAGGCGAGGTCGGACCCCGCGCCCGGCTCCGAATAGCCCTGGCACCACCAGTCGTCGGCATTGATGATGCCGGGCAGGTAGCGGTCCTTCAGCTCCTGCGAGCCGTAGGTGAAGATGATCGGGCCGATCAGTTCGAGGCCCTGATGGAACTGGATCGGCGCCCCGGCGCGGGCGGATTCGCTTTCGAAGATATAGTTCTGCGCCGGGGTCCAGCCGGGGCCGCCGTACTCGACGGGCCAGGTCGGCGCGCCCCAGCCCTTGGCAGCCAGCGCCTTCTGGTAGGCGATCAGTTCGGCCGGTTCGAGCCGGAGCCCGGCGCGCACGCGGGTGAGCCATTCGGCAGGCACGGTCTTCGCGAAGAAGGCGCGCACCTCGTCGCGGAAGGCCAGTTCGGCGGGGGTGAAATCGAGGTCCATGGGCAGCTGACTGCCTTGCGGACCCCGCTCAGTTCCAGCCCGAGGGCGCTTGCAGCCCCGCTAATTTCAAGTGTGATTGTCCGGAACGTGGATCGCCTCGGCTATCCCGCGCGCATCGAGGCCGGTGATCGCCAGCATGCGCCCGGCGTCGGGGTGGTCAGACTTCAGCTTGTGGCCGGAATCGGCGATGGTGGTGACGTAGAGCGTCGCCATATCCTCGCCCCCGAAGGCGGGGCACGAGGGATAGGGCACCGGCACGTCGATGCTGCGCAGCAATTCGCCCTGCGGCGAGATGCAGCCGATCCGCTGCGTCGTCACCAGCGCCACCCACAGGCAACCCTCGGCATCGACAGTGGCGCCATCGGGAGCGCCGATTGCGGTGCAGTCGAAGAAGTCCTCGCGCACGCCAAGCGCCCCGGTTTGCGGGTCGTAGGGGTAGCGGCGGATCATGCCTTCGAGGGTGTCGGCCAGATAGAGCCAGCGGCCGCAGGGCGAGAAGCAGATCGCGTTGGTCAGTTTCATTCCGGCCTCGATCTGGCGGGCCTCACCGTCTGCGTCGAGCCGCCAGACGGTGGCGAGCGCCTCCTCCTGCCCGCCATGCTGCATCGTGCCCGAGAGGAAGCGTCCCTGCCGGTCCGCCTTGCCGTCGTTGAAGCGGATCGCCCCGTTGCCGATCGGCGGGCGGGCGAGCGGCTGCACCGCCCCTTCCCCGTCGATCAGTGCGAAGTGATCGGTGAAGGCGGCGACGAGACATCCTTCCGCCAGCCCGATCGAGCCGACCGCGCTGTCGAACGTCCAGTCGCGCTGCACCCGGCCGCTGGCGTCGGCAGCGATGACGCGGTTGTGGCGGATATCCACCCACCACAGCCAACCACGCCGCGCGTCCCATACGGGGCTTTCGCCGAGGTCGTTGGCGACGTCGGTGAAGAAGCGGATGTCCATGACCTCAGACCCCCTCCCGCTCGGCTACCGCGCGCATGATGGCGGGAATGCCGTCGGTGCAGGCGTGCAGGCCGAGGTGCGCGACCAGCTGGAACACTTGCGCGATCTCCTCCGCCGAGGCCCCGGCATCGAGCGCGGCGCGCACTTCGAGGCGTACCGTGCGTTCGTTTAGGTGCGTCGGCGACGCGGCCAGCGCCAGTCGGATCAGCGCCCGCTCGCAAGGCGTGAGCCGCGAGGTCCGGTCCGCCGTCACCTGAAGCTGCGCCAGCGCCGAGGCCCACTCGGGCGAAACCCGCGCGGCGGTCGAGAGCCAGTCCTGCGGTCCGGCGATCGGGCTCCCGCGCGCCGCCAGTTCCTGCGCCAGCACGTCCATGCCCAGCGCTACGCTATCGAGCCCCTGCAATGTCGCGATCTGCAGCACTTCGACCAGCTCGGCCGGGCTGCAGCCGATATCCAGCGCAATGCGGACATGCACCTCAAGCCCGGCCGCGAACAGGTGCGTGGTGGAGCCATCGACGGCGACGTAGATCAACTCGCGCATCCGCGCCGAAAGCGGGCCGGTACGCGCCGGGGTGGACGAATAGGCGAGGTAGGCTTCCAGCCACTCCGGGCTATAGTCCAGCAGCCCGTCGTTGAACTCCACCCAGTACCCGCGCGCCTCGATATAGGCGCGCTTGAATGCCTGCTTTTCCGCTTCGGTCTTCACCGCTCATCCTCTCTTCCACGAACGGAGAGGATGAGCGCGCCGGGTTCCGCGCTGTCGATCCCGGTGCATAACCCGGTGCGAAAATCATGAGCGTGATAGGGGACTACTCTGCCGCCTGCGCGTAGTCCTGTTCCTCGCGGATCGCCTTGAACTCGGCGATGCATTCCTTCATCGCCTCGATGATGTCGTACTGCGCACGGGAGATGCGATCCGCAAAGCCACCGACGCCGATCGCCAGCGGAATGCCGTGGATCTTCTCGCCCAGCGTCATCGAGATCGACGACACTTCCTGCGTCGGCTTGTTGGCGAGATAGGCATAGCCGGTGTGCCGGGTCCAGCGGATCTCGCGCATCAGGTCGGCAAGGTCGAAGCGCTGCCGCTCGGCCAGCTGGTAGTAGTTGGTATAGCGGCAGATCTTGTCGATCTCGCGGTCCTTCATCTCGCTCATGAGCGCGAGGCCACCGGCGGAATCGACCAGCAGGCGCATCGTGCCGACCGGCGGCGGCAGCTTGAACTCGTGGTCCGGCGCCTTGAGGATGATGTACTGCACGAACAGGTCGTTCTGCGTGCTGAGGCCCACCGTCTCGTTGGTGCGGCGCTGCAGTTCTTCCACCAGCCAGCGATAGCTCTCGTCCGAATAGACGTAGCCCGGCAGCCAGTTGCCCAGCGCGCCGACGCGCATCGTCGGCAGGTAGGTGCGGGTCATGCGGTTGTAGTTGAGATAGCCCATCACCACCATGCTCTTGAGCAGGTTGGTGGCGCTGGACTGCGGGTAGCCGAGCGTCGTGTAGACCTCGTGCAGGCGCATGGGCCTGCGTTCCTCCGCAAAGAGTTCCAGCACCTCCAGGGTGCGCGATGCGGACTTGACCGTTCGCCGGATCATCAGCCTCTCCATGTCGTGGCCGCATTGGCGCGGCTTCGTTGTGACAATTGTTAGACCCATCCCGGGGCGGAACGGAATATCGCCATCGTGATATCACATATGTGATGATGCGCCATCCCGCACTTTCCTGGCCGTTTTCCGCGAATCTGCAAGGCCCCTGCGCTGGCCCATATTCCCTGCGTGATATTCACGCCCTCGCCCGGCGCTGCGGTTGCCGCCCCTCGCGCACCCTCTAACCGTAGTCCCTGACGAAGCCCGGCGCCTCTGCGGCGCCAAGAGGTATGGATCGGGAAAGGAATGACAGCGCGATGATGGGCCTGATGCAATGCCTGCCGCTGACCATCGGCAGCGTTATCGACCACGCGGAGCGCAATCACGGCGCCACCGAAGTGGTCTCGCGCCGCGTGGACGGCAGCCTCGAACGCAGCACGTGGGCGCAAGTGGCGCAGCGCTCCCGGCGGCTGGCTACCGCGCTCGACGCACTGGGCACGAAGCGCGGCGACCGGATCGCCAGCCTGGCGTGGAACCGCATCCCGCACCTCGAGCTCTACTACGGCGTACCCGCCAGCGGCCGCGTACTGCACACGCTGAACCCGCGCCTGTTCGAGGAGCAGATCCGCTACGTCCTCGCCGATGGCGGCGCGCGGGTGCTTTTCGTGGACCCGGACCTGCTGGCGCTGGCCGAAGGCGTACTGGCGATCCATGACGCGCCGGTCACC
>JASGGD010000020.1:0-40577 GCA_047605225.1 Novosphingobium sp. | reverse complement strand
TACGGTGGTCCGGCAAACGCCGTCACCGTCATCGCGACCAACGGCGATGCCAGCGCAGACGTCAACAATGTCACCTCCACCGGTGCCACTTCTCAGGCTGTCAACGTGACGGCCACGGAAGATGCATCGGCAATCGTGCGCGGCGCAGTTTCGACCACCGGGATCGGCGCCGACGCGGTGTTCTTGGATGCTGGGGATATGGCAATCTTGTCGGTGACGGCCAATGGGACGATCACGGCAGCCAACGGAAACCTGATTACGGCCAACTCCGTGAACGGGACCACGATCAACAACACCGGTGTGCTGGGTTCGGCCCAGAACGGCTACACGATCGCGGTGACCGGTGGCCCGGCGACGATCAACAACACCGGAACCCTGAGCAGCGACATTCTGCTGACCGCAGGCAACGACACCGTCAACAACAGCGGTCGTTTCGTCCTTGTCGAAAACCCGGACTTCGGCGCGGGCGTAGATGTATTCAACAACACTGGCATGGTAGCCCTGTCCAGTGGACGCACGACCGCTGCAGCCGTGACGATGACCGGCCTCGAGCAGTTCAACAATTCCGGACTGGTCGATCTGCGCAATGGCGTGACGGGCGACCGTCTTACGATACCGGGCACGTTCACCGGCTCGGGCGCTTCGCAGCTTGGACTGGACGCCGACCTCGGCACCGGTGCTTCGGACCGTCTGGTCCTGGGCGCAGGGGCTACCGGCACCACCACGATCCTGCTGCGCCAGACCGGCACGCAGGCGCTGTTCAATCCCGGTACGGTCCTGGTCGAGGCGGGTGCCGCATCGTCGGCAGGCGCCTTTACTCTTGGCGGCACCAACGGCGGCATGGACGTGGGTCTGGTACGCTATGACGTCGTCTACAACCCGGCAGACTTCTCCTACAGTCTGGTAGGTGGTCCGAGCGACACGGCCTACCGCATGCTCAACTACGTCGAAGGCGTCCGCAGCCTCTGGCTGAAGTCGGCCGACGTGGTCAGCGCGCAGTTGCAGGCTCGCCGCGACCAGCTCTGGGCACAGGGCGAAGGCGAGGCGACCGGCAAGATGTGGGTGCAGATGCACGGATCGGTCGAGGATCGCGGCAATGGCGGCAACTTCACGGCCTTTGGTGCAACCCGCGCGGTGAACACCGGCTACAAGCAGGACTACTTCGGCGGTCAGGTCGGCTTCGACTTCGGCGGTGGTACGGGTGAGCGCGGCGGCTTCGCCTTCGGCGTGACCGGCGGCTATATCTCCTCGTCGATGCAGTTTGACGGGTCGGCCGACCGGGTCCAGTTCGACGTGGTCAATGCCGGTGTCTACGGAAGCTTCTCCACCGGTAACGTCTTCGTGAACGGTCTGGCCAAGTACGATTACTACTGGGCCGATGCACGCAGCACCGGCAGCAGCTTCCGTGACAAGTCGAAGGGTGACGCCTACGGTGGCCGGGTCGAGGCGGGCTTGCGCTTCGGTAGCGACACCTTCTTCGCCGAACCGGCAGTGAGCCTGTCCTACGTGAAGTCCGATTTCGACAACTTCGCCTCGCAGGGTGTCGCGGTCGACTTTAACGATGCGGACGGCCTGCGTGGACGCGCCGGCGCCAGGATCGGGACGCAGTTCGACATGCTGGGATCGAAGGCATCAATCTATGCTGGCGGCAACTACGTGCACGAGTTCAAGGGCCGGGATCAGGTCACGTTCTCGAGCGGCGGCCAGACCCTGTCCTACCGCAACAACCGCATCGGTGATTACGGCGAAGCCAAGCTGGGTATCGAAATCGCCCAGATGGGCGGCGTCAGCGGCTTTATCGAAGGGACCTATACCCGCTCGTTCAACGACGACAGTGCGCGTCGTTCGGACATCGAGGGGGCCGGCGGCCGCGCGGGTCTTCGCGTTCGCTTTTGAGTGACCGGGGGACTATGCGTAGCATTCGCATGGTCCCCCTCCTGACGGATACTATCCTTGACCCGAACCGACGATGCAGATGGCTCCATCCCCACGGTG
This sequence comes from Novosphingobium sp., assembly GCA_047605225.1. GTDB lineage: Bacteria > Pseudomonadota > Alphaproteobacteria > Sphingomonadales > Sphingomonadaceae > Novosphingobium. Next base: position 38,582 of record JASGGD010000020.1, on the reverse strand, counting down.
CAGACCCTTGTATCGCCGGGCTTGCCAGACTGGCTGCTGGCAAACGATACCGCATTCGGCTTCACGTCCTACCAGACCGGGCAACTGTTTCTGGTAGGGGTGATGCCGGACGGTTCGCTCTCTCTCAATCAGCAGAACTATTCGCAGGCCATGGGCCTGAGCGCCCACGGCGGGCGGGTGTATCTTGCCAGCAAATTCCAGATATGGCGGTTGGAAAACATGCTGCGCCCCGGAGAGCGGGGCAATGCCGTGTTCGATGCGGTATTCGTTCCGCGCAACGCCCAGACGACCGGAGACGTCGACGCCCACGAGCTTGGCATTGATGCCGCCGGTCGGGTGATCTTCGTCAACACCAGTTTCTCCTGTCTTGCGTCGCTGGATTTGACGCACAGCTTCGCTGTGGTGTGGAAGCCATGGTTCATCTCTGCGCTGGCGCCGGGTGATCGTTGCCACCTGAACGGCCTGGCCATGGCGGACGGCGCTCCCGCCTTTGTCACCGCTGTGGCGCATACCGACGAGGTCGGAGCGTGGAGGCAGCACAGGTCGAATGGCGGCATCCTGATCGACGTGCGCACCAACACCATCGTGGCGGACGGCTTTTCGATGCCGCATTCGCCGCGCGTGTATGAAGACAAGGTGCTGATGCTCGATTCCGGGCGCGGATGCCTGATCGAGGTCGATCCTGCAGGTGGGGCGAAGCGGGACATCGCCTTCGTGCCCGGCTTCATGCGGGGGCTGGCGCTGCATGACGGCCATGCGCTGATTACCGTCTCCAAGCCGCGTCACGGCACTTTCGCCGGGCTGGCGCTTGAGGATGAATTGGCGCGGCGGGGGCTGGAACCCTGGTGCGGGGTCGTTGTCGTCGATCTCGCCACGGGCGAGATCGTTCAGTGGTTCAGGCTGGAGGGTGACATCACCGAACTGTTCGACGTCGTGACACTTGCGGGCATGCGCTGCCCGATGTCTATAGGTGTCGGGTCGCCAGAGATGCTCGATACGATCACGTTCGCCATGTGATAGCGCACTACGAGTGCGGCACTATGGGATGGGTCTGGATTTCCAGCGTTATGTAGCCCGGTGAGAAGTGGCAGAATTCCTGCATCTTGCCCAGCTGTCCGATCTTCATGACGCCGCCGCGCGTGTGCAGCCCGAAGGACTTCTTCAATTGCGCCAGCGTCCGGTTGGTATGCTCCACCGACATGGCCGTAGCATTGCCAAGGTGATACTGGGTGAGAGGACAGGCGAAGACCAGACTGTCCACATCGGGCAGGTGTTTGGTCTGGCCCACCTGATCGAGGCGATGCGCGAATTCACATATGAGGTGGGCAACCCGGCGTGACGCATTGTGATACGCGATATTGGCGAACCACTGCCGCTGGATGGAGCCGCTGGCCATGGCTTCCATCCACAAGGCGCGGCTGAGCCGGGGGCGCTGCGCCATCTCGTTCAGCATCCGCGCGGATATGGTCGCGGCACGCACGGTGTTGATGGCCATCACTTCGGTATCGGATGCAGAGCCCAAAAGCGCGTTGAATTCGCATATGTCGCCGGGCAGATGCAGCGCGACGATCTGGTAGGTGCCATTGGGCATGACCTTGCGGCGCATGGCCCAGCCTTCGATGATGACGTGAATCTCATGGTGCGGCGCGCCCAGTTCCAGAAGCCGGGCGCCGGGCTCGACAGAACGCAGGTTTCGCCGCAGCAGAGCTTCGAGGAACAGGGCATCCTGCTCGCCGACGCCGCGCGTGTGCGTTGCGCCGTTAGGGCTGCATCGATAATTCAATACCTGGCGACAGTAGATGCGCCAGGTGGATAAAATAAATTGAAGTCACTAATTCCAAAACAGTCAGAAATACAAGAATCGGTTCAGTCTTCTGGTAAAGAAAATCCCGACGCCGATATTCTCGCGACATGAGCTTATGAGGTGTGGAGCGGCTAGTGTAGTGCACCTTCGGCTGGATGACGCGCTGGAAACGGCAGGTTTGCAATTACGAGCAGCGGATCAACGTCTCGGAGGCCATGATCCATGCCGCTCTCGGCAGCCTCATACTCCGAAAATTTTCCATCCATGAGCATTCTCAAACGGACTCTTAGACCTGAACAGTCAACCAATGTCGGTATCGGTGGTTGTGAGCCCCCGCAACCATCGATACTTGTAATTGGCTGTCCTCAGAATCCGTCGACCGAAGTCCCGGCTTCGAGCGGGCTTTGCGCTGTCTGTGCGCGATCGATAGTATGCCCGCCAGATCGCCACGGACCTCGATTTCCAGGCTGTCGTCTACGGGCGTGAGCGTTATTTCGTCGATCAATGAGCGGATGATCTCTGATGCTTCGAAGCGTTTGGCTTCGTCGGCATGATCGAGCGTCTTCGCCAAATTGTCGAGTTGCGCGTGGTAGTGATGCGCCATGCTAGGATGTAGGAGAGGAGGCGGTTGATCGCCGTCATCCAATTCGCGCTGGAGTGCCTTCATGCGCGCTTCCATCGCCAGCATCTTGGCATTAATTTTATCTGCAGTTCCACCGGCAAGAATGAGGTCGACCATCTTGTCGAGATCACGATCGATCTTCTTTATCTCGGCCTCAGCCGATGCTCTTCCGGCAGCTGCAAGACTTCGAATGTTGTTCGTCTCCCTTGTGAATTCCGCGCAAAATTCAGCAAACAGGGATGGGTCCATCAGATGACCACGCAGCACGACCAGAACCCGTTCCTCCAGATGGTCGCGCCGCATGGTTCGACGGTTGCTGCATGTGCCTTTGTTCCATGCCGATGAGCAGCCGAGGCCGGTTGCTGAGGTAACCGAGTAGGTCCCTCCACAGGATCCACACTTCATCAGACCTGAAAGTAAATATCTCTGCCGGCGACGCTGCCATAACGGCAGGGGAGAACTGCAGTCACTTTGAGGTCCGATCGCACATTTCGCTTGGCGATCCTTGACCTTCTTCCAGAGATCGCCATCAACGATGCGGAGATCCGGAACTTCCTGGATAACCCACTCTTCTTCAGGATTCGGGCGTGACTGGCGCCTTCCAGTATCCGGATCCTTGATGAAGCGCAGTCGGTTCCAGATTACCCTTCCGATATACATCTCATTGTTGAGTATGCCGGTACCCCTCTTGGGGTTTCCGTTGATTGTACTTGCACCCCAGGCGCCACCTGAAGGGCCGGGAATTCCCTCTGCGTTCAGCTTGTACGCGATCCGCTGCCCGGACTTTCCAGCAGCGTATTCACGAAAGATACGTCGAACGATATCGGCTTGCTGTGGGTTAATCGATCGATCGCCACGATCCAATTCGCCGTTTGCCAAGAGACGTCTGACAACGTCATAACCATAGGAGTTACCGCCGCCTGATTTTCCTAGTTCTACGCGTCCACGCAGGCCGCGGCGCGTCTTGTCGGCCAGGTCTTTCAGGAACAGTGCATTCATAGTGCCTTTGAGGCCGACATGCAGATGCGTGACTTCGCCTTCAGACAGAGTAATGATCTTCACGTCGGAATAGGCCATTCGTTTAAAAAGGCCTGCAATGTCCTCCTGGTCCCGGGAGAGCCTGTCCATTGCTTCAGCCAGGACGATATGAAACCGACCGCGGTTTGCATCACTCATCAAGGCTTGCATGCCTGGCCGTAACAACGAGGCACCCGAAATCGCATGGTCGGTGTATTCTTCGGCAATTTGCCATCCCTGCTTTTCGGCGTGAATGCGGCAGATGCGTAGTTGATCAGCGATCGAGGCATCGCGCTGGTTATTAGAAGAATAGCGGGCGTATATCGCAACTTTCACAGCGCAAGGCCTCATTTCTCAGGAGCGGTCGAGCGGCTGCTCCTCATTCATCTCCTGATACGCTTCGCGTGCGGCTATTCTGGCAAGCAGGCGAACCAGCTCGATCAAACGACGATCTGAGCAACCACTATGACTCTCGGAGGCAAGCCTGCACCCCTGGATTGAATGGGGCGGCGTCGCCCGCCGTCTGCGGAGGCCCTTCGTCATGGTCGCTCTGTTCGCGAGATATTGCAAGCCACCCCAACTCGCGCGGGCCCCCTACGATATAAGGTGCCATGCAAAGGTCGGCTTATCACCAGAGCGATCGCGAGGCGTAGGGGGGAGGATTGTCGCATCACAGCTGTCCTTGGTCCTTGAGCTATTAGAGAACAACCGATCACAAACGTGGGGAAGGGCAGGGGCATCTCAGTGCCGATTTGCGGCCGAACAGCCGAAAAGGGCTAGCTGGTGCGAGCAGGCTCGAAGTGTGTTCCTATGATGCGTTCTTTGAGTCCGTGGAGCAGCGCGACGACCCATCGCTGCGCGGGCGACCATTAGCTGTCGGCTATCCCGCTGCGCGCGGCGTGGTTGTCGCAGCGAGCTACGAAGCGAAAGCATTCGGCGCGAAGTCGGCGCTACTTCCTAGATATCGAAGCGCCGTCGTCGGGCCTGCATTGTGTCGCCGTGCCGTGGCGCGACAATACCTAGGGTCCGTGCCGCAATTTGGTTGAGCGGGCCGTCGGTACGGTTCCCGGCCGCCAAGCTTGCCGATATGGCGTGGCTGATGGCGCACGAGCTTAGACTTTGAGCATCACGGCAAACTCGTCGTCCAATAATCTTGAAGAAATCTAGATCTCCAGAACACAATGTTCATTATCTTTCGATCATGCGTAAATTGACGGCTGCCTTTCACGATTGAAGGAAGTCAGTATGAAATTCGATCTCGCCCAGACTATCCTCAGCGCGGCACAGGCTGCAGCCGCGGATGCCGACGTGTCCGTTGCCATCGCAGTGCTTGATGCGGGCGCACATCTCGTTGCGTTCACCCGCGCTGACGGCGCACCGATCGGCACCATCGACGTTAGCCAGCGCAAGGCACGTACAGCCGCCCTCTTCCAGACCGACAGCGCCGATCTCGGCTCGGGCACAGGTGCCGGTGGCGCATCCTACACGTTCGAATATACCAATGGCGGCCTGATCGTGTTTGGCGGCGGTGTCGCGGTGCGTGACGCGAGTGGCGCGTTCCTCGGCGCTATCGGCGTAGCGGGCGCAACCGTCGACCAAGACCAAGCGATCGCCAAGGCGGCGGCGCAAGCGCTGTTCGCCTGAAGGACGCTATGATGCCGATAGGACTTTTCGCACTCGCGCTGGCGGCGTTTGCAGTCGGCACGACCGAATTCGTCATCATCGCGCTGATCCCGGAGATGGCGCGTGACCTCGCTGTTTCGGTGCCGACGGCGGGGTTGCTGGTTAGCCTCTATGCCGTGGCGATCACGGTGGGATCGCCGATCCTGACGGCGCTGATGGGCACCCTGCAGCGACGACCGCTCGCGATCGGCTTGATGGTGATTTTCACGCTCGGCAATCTGCTGGCCGGCGTGGCACCGAACTATGGCGTGCTGCTCGCCGGACGTATCATCACCGGCGCCGCGCACGGCGTGTTCTTCGCGATCGGCGCGACCGTTGCGACTTCGCTGGTCGATAAGGCTAGGTCGGGACAGGCGGTGTCTTTCATGTTCGCCGGATTGACAGTTGCGATGGTGGTCGGCGTGCCGCTCGGATCGTTCGTTGGCCAGCATCTCGGCTGGCGAGCACCTTTCCTCGCCGTCGTGGCGCTGGGGGCGATCAGCGTCGTCGGTCTGATCGCCTTCCTGCCGAAGAATATCCCGCTTACGCGACCTCCGGGCATGCTCTCGCAATTCGCGCTGCTCGCAAAACCGCAGCTGCTCGGCATGTATATGGTGACAGTGTTCGGCTATGGCGGGTCATTCGTGGTTTTCACCTATCTGTCGCCACTCATGACGCAGGTGACGAAGGTGAGTGAAAACACGGTGACCCTCGCACTCATGCTGTTCGGCGCCGCCTCCTTCGTCGGCAATCTGATCGGCGGCCGGATCGCGGATCGCATCGGCCCGCGCCGGACCCTCCGTTTCGCGATCATCGGACTCTGCGTTGTCCTGCCGCTGCTGACAGTTTCGGCGCGCAACCCGGTGACTATGTTCGTGGGACTTTTCGTCTGGGGCGTGCTGCTCTTCTGCATCTCGCCCACTGTCCAGTCCGGAGTGGTCGCCATCGCGGAAGAGGAGGCGCCTGACGCCGTTGGAACGGCTTCCGGGTTCAACATCGCCGCATTCAACCTCGGCGTGACCATCGCATCATTCGCAGGGTCATTGGTCATGGCAGGTCCCGGCATCCTCGCGACGCCATGGGTGGCGCTCGCCTCAACCCTGCTGGGTCTCGCGATCGTGCAGTGGTGGTTGAAGGAACGGCGCGCAGCCTTCGCTTGAATCCCGAACCAGCAATCTTCGCTCCCCAAGAGGTAACATGCGGATATTCTTAACCGGAGCCAGCGGCTTCATCGGAGGGTCCGTCGCGACACGGCTCGTGCAGGACGGCGCCACCGTGAATGGGCTGGTTCGCGATGCGACCAAGGCGGACATGGTGCGGCATTTCGGAATTACGCCGATCATCGGAACGCTGGACGACACCGACCTGCTGATCCGGGAGGCCCGAGCAGCTGATGCCGTCATCAACGCCGCCAGCAGCGATCATCGCGAGGCCGCGAATGCCCTAGGGCTTGCGTTGAGCGGAACCGGCAAGCCGATGATCCACACCAGCGGAAGCAGCATCGTCGCCGACGAGGCGAATGGCGAACCTTCCAAGCGTGTTTACAGCGAACAGCCCCTGCCGATCCCCGAACCTGAGAAGGAAGCGCGGGTCGCCCTCGACAAGGCGGTTCTCAACGCAGTGAGGGTGCGCGGGATCGTCCTGTGCAACAGCCTGATCTATGGCGATGCGCTGGGGCCGACGGCGTATAATGTGCAGCTTCCCAGATTGATTGACGAAGCCTTGGAGTCGGGCACCGCCCACTTTATCGGGCGGGGGCTCAACATGTGGAGCAACGTCTCCATTACCCACCTGCCGCAGGTCGATGACGAGACGCAGGACGTCGCGCTCGTTGATATCGACTGAGATGCCGATCTGGATATGGTAATCGCCAACGAGGCGCCGCCCAGCCGATTGCTGATCAATGACGGTCGAGGCTTTTTCAAGGACGAGACGAAGGACCGGCTGCCCAAGAACAGCTTTTCCTTCTGGGGTGGCGCGATCGTCGACTTGGACCACGATGGCCATCTCGATGCCATTTTGGGCGCGATCCAGGTGCCCGGCTTCGTGCCACTTCAAGCGCGCGCCTATCTAAACGATGGACACGGCCGGTTCAGCGACGCGACCGCCGAGGCAATGCCAGCGCTCACCATCGGTCGCAGTTGGAGCATGGCGACAGGCGATCTCAACGGCGATGGCCACGATGATGTCGTGATTGGTGGATGGGGTACGCAGGTGAGGCTGTTGATGTCCTATACGAAGGGCAAGGTTGAGGTTGAGTGACACCTCCTCCCGCGACGAAGTGGGTTGTCCCGCTTTACTTCTATGACCAATGTCACCTGCCATGGGTGGCGCTACGGTGCGATCGTTCGCACAGACGCGGTGAAACTCCGGCATTCTGGAAAAAACATACCCATCCACCAGATGTCGAGGTTGGTGCTATAGCTGAACCACGTCGTGCATGGACGACCGAGACCGGCGTCGATCGAAACGCCCGCGTCCCACACCGTGCCCATGGTTGCCAGCTTCTGGTCGCGCGAAGACGATCTCGGGGTTCTGACCGTTGAAAGCCGTTTCCGCAGGCAACGATCGATGGCCTGCGCAGGAAAGGCCATCACGTGATCTAGGGCTGCGACTGGTCGGAGGGGCACTTTTCCGCTTGCGCCCGAGACAATAGGGCCGAGGGCCTTCTACGCGCGGGCGCTAATCCTCGCTTGCGCAGGTCAACTATAGCGGTCGATGCGATTATGTAATCTTCACTTCGAAGCGCTCGAGGATGGTCTCTTCACAGTGGCCGATGTGCCGCTTTAATGCGCCGGTTTCAGCTTAGCCGGGCCTTTGCTAATTCCCGGGGCTTCCATCGTCCGTCCGGTGCCGGCCTCGGTAAGTAGGGAGCAACCGTTGACCCGCTTCTCAATGGCACTGAGCATCATTGGGGCATACCCCTGGGCCTCAAATTTTTGGGGACCGTCACGACCAGAGGCCTGTTCTACCTCGAAATCGCATTGACGGAGATTGGGGACGTTCACATCGGTTTGGCTTACCACACCAGCCGCAAGCAAAATAAACAACATCGTCACTCGTATATTCCTAGATAAATAAAGTTACAATTTATGTTAACATCAATGTGAGTTGCCGACACCGCTAGAATATGATCAACGATATTCGTAAAATTCTAACCATCTCAATGCATAACGGAAAAAATGTACGACATAGCGTTTATGCATTTACGCGGCATTGTTAGAGCTGTTTACGCAAGATCAACCATATAACCGGCTGTCATCCTGACAGCCTTATGCCGAGACGTTTGCCCGCCGCCTCAGCCGCAAGCCTGGCTTGGCCATCCATCCAAGCGCGGCTGGCGCGTGCCGCGGCGACGCGCTCCGGGCCGGCCTCCGCCGGAGTGCCGTTACGCAGAGGCGGCTCCGGTGCATATTCCATCGTAAGCTGGACCGCGCGCGCAGCCTCTTCCCCACGCAGCCGATCAGCCAGGGTAAGCGCAAGATTGATCCCTGCAGTGACGCCGCCGCCGGTCATGCGGTTACGGTCGATCACAACACGCTTGTCGATGTGGCGCGCACCCATCAGGGGCAACAGGTCCGCCACGGCCCAGTGAGCGGTTGCGTCATAACCGGTGAGCAGGCCCGCAGCGGCCAACGTCAGCCCGCCAGTGCAAACACTGGTCACCCACTTGGCACGGCTTCCGCGTTCGGCGAGGAAACTCATCACTGCCGTATCGTTCATGCAATCGACGCTGCCGAGGATGCCGCCGGGGACCATCAGCACGTCCAGATCGCTCGGACATTCGCCGAACGTATGCGTCGCCGTCAGCGGAAGGCCGATGTCGGTCGATACTGGTGCCTTGTCTTTCCACACGAGGAACATGCGGCAACGCAGGATAGTGAAGACGGTGAGTGGGCCGACCAAGTCCAGCGCGACCATCCTTGGGTGGATAAGCATCGCCACTAGCGGCGCATCAGGGGGTAGTTCAGCCATGCGGGCAATGTGCTCGGTGCGCGCGTCCTCGGCGCTCACCGGTACGCCTGATCCGGCCGTCGCCAGAGCGCTGAAAGCAAGCAAGGTTCGGCGATCAAGGTCGAGGGACATTGGAAAACTCCTTGGTCGCTGCCGTCTTTACTTCGCGATGAAGCGGACCGTTTGGGTCTGCAGGGTCTCATGTGCGGCATCGACGAGGTCCACACGGACGGTGTGCGTACCGGGCGTGACGGGGCCGAAGTAGATCGGATCGTTCGATGCGTGGATCCAAGAGTAACCCGCATCATCGACAGTGACGTGCAGATGCCCGATTTTCGGCGTCAAAGTCGTGACCGTATCGCCGTTGATCTCCGTGTAGAGCGGGATAACAGCCATGTTGTCCACCCGGAATGCGATGTAGACTTGTCGGTCCTGCAATGCCTCTGCACAGGGTGCTGAGAGCGTGAGGCTTGGAGTAACGGTGGCGGCTCCTTGCTCGCGAACATGGGGTGGGACCGGCATCGTTTTGCCGCAGATCGTTGCGGCTTGAGCCGCTCCGGGGAGCGAGCAAAGGACGAAAGCAGCGAAGGCCAGGCTTTTCATATGGATTTTCCTCGTATGCTGATCGACTTAAGTTGTGCCTGTCTCAGCGCTTTCACCAATTCCCGCCCCTCAAGTTCTGCGGCGAGTCGCAAGAGCGGACTTCCCCCAGTGTCCGGGCCAGGTAATGCGAGCCGAGCCGATACTGCGCGACCATTTGTCGTAGATCGCGCTAAATCTGCGGCTCCGCCGAGTGCTTGGAGAACGCCTCAAAGAAACAGTCTGTCGTCGCCATCGCATAAGCGTGGCGGTCGAGTTTGAGCGGCATGCCTCTGCGGTAAGCCTCGTTCCCAATGAAACCGGCCACCATCGTGATCATCTATCCGCCTTTGGCATAAGCGATCGGATCGAAGGCAGAGGCGATACTGCCGGCGTTCTCCATCGCGCAGCAGGCTTGAGTGAGAGCGATCATGTCGTCGTTGGTGAACGTGCAATGATGAAGCGCCAGCGCGGTCTTCACCGCGCCCGGCGCCGCGCTCTATCGCTTCCAGGCGAGCACGCCTGCGGAAATGGCGAAGTAGAAGGCACCAAAAGCGGCATAAGGTGCAACCGTCGCCGCGCTGAGAACTGACGTGGCGTCTGCCGCCTGCGAAATGAAATGTGCGCCTGCCAGAGCCGACTGCCCGCCGCTCAGGATCTGAGGCCACTGCGCGCTGGCGCTGCGCCAACGGCGCACACCGGTCGCCAGTTGCAAAATACCCGCGAGCGCTGCCCAGACGCCGATCACTCCGATCGTGAGATGAAGATCAGCTCCAACGGTCGCGATGACTCCCGCAGCAACCACGGCGCTCACGACTGCGTTGAGCAACTGGCTCGGGTTAGCGCGCCATCCACCGTTACGCGATGCATCGACATAATTGGCCAGGCAGTCCCATAAGGGATAGGCGACAAGCAGCGCGATGCCGACTGCAGGCTGCGATTTACCGAAGGTAAAGGCAAGCGCTACCCAGAAGAACGAGAACAGCGCGCGACCGCTGTAATAGGTCTTCAGCCAGCGATTAGGACTTTCAGCTGTGGAACGGTTGGCAGTGTAAGCGGCAGTGGTTGTCATGACGTGTCCTTCCTTTGATAGGCAGGGGCGCGCGCCGTCATCCCCTTCTCGCGGGGCGGCGCGAGTGAAACAGAATTCTCGGGAGGCAGCGAGTGCCGTCGTCGTAGTGGATCAGAGGCGGAAGCGGCGCGACAGCAGATATCGGGCCGATGCCGTGACGGCGGCCACGCCGGCGGAATACCAGACGGCCACGTAGAGCGGGTCATTCATCGGGCAGCAGGCGGTGAAGACCAAAGCGCCCAGCGTTGACGCGCAGAGCCCGGCGGCGATCGCGCTGCGACGCGGATCAACGGGTGCCGCCCGTCGCATGATCGCGCCTAGAAGTGCCATCAGCGGCAGGGACAAGACAACGATCGCGCCTGCGCACATCAGCCCACGCAACACCGAGAGGCGCTCGATCAGTGATCTACCGCTAAAGGCTGGCGGCATCACCATTGCGCCCAGAACGATTGCGAGCCCGGCCAGCATTAGCACCAGCATCAAACCTTTCCGGGTCGCGTTTGGGGGCGCGAATGAGCGCAATGCGACCGTCGTTGCGACACCTACGATCAGTGCCAAGCTGCCGATCTTCCAGGTCATGAACGGCGTGGCGATGACCTGCGCCATGTCGGGCCGGGTCGCCCCGAGCATGACGATGGCGGCTACTTCAGCCGTCCCGAGCGCAGCCAGCGAGGCGACTTCGCGCCACACGCTACGACGGCGAACCGGCACGAGATCGTCCGATAGCGCGTTGATGAGGATTTCAGTCGAGGTCATCGGTCTTCTCAATGAAAGCGGTCAGGCGCGCGAGACCGCGATGTATGTTCATCTTCACAGCGGATGCGGACATGCCCGTCTCACGCGCCGCTTCCTCCACAGTGCAACCGTGTATCTTGACCAGCAGGATCACCCGGGCCTGCGTCGGCCGTAGTTCGCCTAGCAGTCCGGCCAGAACTGATGCGCTTGTCACCGCCGCTTCGTGATCGCCAACCGACAGGTCTGGGGGCAGTTCTTCGGCGTCGCGGCGGCTCATTGCGCGCAGCTGATCGATCCACTTGCGCTTGGCGATTGCGGCGAGCCACGGGCCGAAGGGATAGTGCGGATCGAAGGTGTGCCGTCGCCGGTGGACGGCCAGCAGCGTCTCCTGCACCGCGTCGTCCACTTCACCGGCTGGCAAGCGCCGCCCGAAATAGCGGGTCAGCCATTCCGATATCTCACCAAGCAACCGGCGGTAAGCGCCGCCGTGCCCGGCTTGCCCGGCAGCCATCAGTGACGCCCATGCGTCCGCCTCGCTTGCAAACGTTGCGCGTTCACGATCCAGGCGTGGTTTGCCGGATGATCGTCGGAACATCGGTCCTGTTAGCGATCTGAGTTGCATAAGCTTGTATTCGCTTCGACCGGCGCAATGGTCACGGTGCAACAGACATTTTTTGAAGACACGGCCAAGCTGCACGTATCTCGACCTCGGCTCGCATCCTCAAATTGCCCGACGCGTACCCTTATCGCCATCATTGGCGGCGCGTAGCAAGGCCTCCGCGATCGCCCATGTCGTGGGACCAAGCGCCTCGTCGCCTAGCTCGCCGACCGTCCAGAAGGAGAGCGCACCGCGAAACGCGACGCCGATCTGCTCCGGCAATCCCGGCAGGTCTTCCTAATCCGGCCCTACAGGCGACGCATCTTTCTCGAGCGCCATGCGCCAAAGCGCGGCGGAGCGCGCCATGGCGTCGCGGGGCATCCCCGTGTCCGTGCCGACCCAGTTCATCACCGCGCGATTGACGACCGGCTTCTCCAGCATCACGGCGACGGCAATGTCGATCGCCAGGCGAAGAAAGGCAATCAACCGGGCGCCCCCGTCAAAGCCGCGGCGGCCTTGCTGGCGCTGATCAATTCCCCTGAACCGCCATTCCGGCTGTTCCTGGGTGACGATGCGCTCGGGCTGGTCGAGCAGAAGCTGGAAGCAATGAAGACCGAGTTACACGACTGGGACGCGCTGTCCCGCGCCGCCAACTTCGCGGCATGATGATCGTACAACATCCCCAACGCCGAAGGTCGATAGCTCAACGGCTACTCCCAAACTGCCCCTTCGGCGAGGGTTGCGGATACCGTTGAGATGAAGGCGCGCAGGCGTTCCAAGCGTCGTAGGTCGCGGTGATATCCCATCCAGATGTCCCGCGACGGCGGCTCTAGCGGCAGCGATAGTCTGCGTATGCCCGGGATCTGGCTGCCCACCACCTGGGGCAGGACCGCGATACCTAAGCCCTGCCTGCACATGCGGCCCTGTACGTTGCGATTGTTGGATCTCAGAACCGGCTTGGCGTTTGGAAAGTTGTCAATCAGCCATGCGATGTCCGGGAAGTGGCCCGTAGAAGTGTCATGCGTTATCAGGCGGAATCCGGCGCCGTCCCCGAACCTGGGCTCAGGCGCCCCCTCCGCGATGTAGACCCCGTATTCGAGCCGGAACATCTTTCGTTGGACCAGATCGGCGGAGTCAAACGGCACTATTCGAAACGCGACGTCGGCCTCGCGCTGCGCAAGGTTGAAGAGGCGCGTTCCGGTCAGAACCTCGACGTCCACGTTCGGATAGGCTTTCGAATACTCCGCAAGGATCGGAGGCAGGACATACGCTCCGAACCAGTCGGCGGAGGAGATGCGCAGGCTTCCGTTCAGATTCTTCTCCTGCCCGGCCAGACGCCGCTCCATTGCCAAAGCTCCTTCTTCCATCTGCTCCGCCAGAGAGAGGATACCATCACCCTCGTCGGTAAGGACGAGGCCGTCCACAGTGCGCTGAAACAGACTGTGGCCGATTGCCTGCTCCAATGCGCGGAGACGGCGTCCCACTGTCGGGTGGCTGATCTGCAAAATCCGCGCAGCACCTCCCAGCGTGCCAGCGCGCGCCACTGCGAGGAAGATCTTGACGTCGCTCCATTCCATTGTTCACCCCTACATAAATGAACGCCGGAAATACATTATCGTCAGTTTTCGAACAAATCTAATTGCCTAGATTGAGCCTCGACGCTTGTGATCGAGGAATTTGAAGATGATTACGATGCTGGTGACTTACGCGGGCGACGATGCCACGCGCTTCAAGCGCGATCACTGGATCACCGTCCACTTCCCGCTCGTGCGCGAATGCTGGGAACCATACGGGCTTGTCAGCGCGGCCGGCTTCTTCCCGCAGGGCGATGGCGGCGGCCTCATTGCGGTGGGTGTCGTCACCTTTCGGGATGAAGCCGCCATGGAGGCTGCCCTTGCATCGCCGGAGACAGCCAGGATTATGGCTGATGTCGACCTAGTCACGGATGTCAAACCGCAGCGCAGCGTGGTGCAGTCGCTCTAAGCCGCACCCTTTCACACGCGAAACAAGCACTATCCCGAGCCGGACACCTCTCATCGCGGTGCCCGCTCCCGCCTGAATGACAGGAGACAACACCATGCAGATAGGCTTCATCGGTCTCGGCGGTATGGGGAGGGGAATGGCCCTCAACTTGGTCAGGGCCGGCTACGATGTTCGCGCCTGGAACCGCAGCAAGCTGAACCCGGATGCAGTTCCAGGCGTGACACTGCTTGGGAGCGCTGCAGAGGCCTTCGAGGCCGACGCGACCTTCACGATGCTCTCGGACGACCCGGCCATCCGCGAAGTGATCCTCGATGCCGGGCTACTCGCGAAAGCGCGGCCCGGGCTCACACACGTCGTCACCTCGACGATCTCCGTCGCTTTCGCGCTGGAACTCGCGAAGCTGCACGAAGAGGCGGGCATCCGATATGTCTCCGCCCCGGTTCTCGGCCGCCCGAACGTCGCCGCGAGCGGGCAGCTTAACATTCTGGCAGCCGGCAAGGCCGATGCCCTCGCTGCAATCCAGCCTGTCCTCGCCCCGCTGAGCAAGAAGGTCTGGAATCTTGGAGAGGAGCCCGCGCGGGCAAACACCGCGAAGCTAGCCTGCAATATGATGATCGCGATGGCCATCGAGGCGATGGCGGAAGCGCTCGTCCTTACGGAGGGCGTCGGCCTCGACCGTGCCGACTTCTTCGAACTCATCCTGGGGACGTTGTTCTCGGGCCGCACCTACGAGAGCTACAGCGAGCAGATCGCCAGACGCTCGTTCGAACCCGGCTTCAAGGCGAGGCTCGCGCTCAAAGACATGCGTCTCGCGACCGAGGCCGGAAAAGACATCGGGCACACCCTGCCGATGCTCGAAGCCGTCCGCGAGCGGCTTGGCCAGGCCGTTACGGAGGGTCTCGGAGAGAGGGACTGGTCGATCATGGCCGAAATCGCCGTGCGCGGTGATCGGGACTTGCCACCATCTGGCGGCAAGGCGGAGAGCAAGCAATGAAAACCTGGCTCATCACCGGCTGCTCGAGCGGCTTCGGCCGCCGTCTTGCGCTCGCTGCGGCACGTCGCGGGGATCAGGTCGTCGCGACTGCACGCGACGTAAAGGCCATCGAGGAAATGAGCACACCGTTTTCCGGCCGTTTGATCACCCTGCCGCTCGACGTGTCGGACGCCGCGAGCGCCATATCCGCGATCGCCACGGCAGTCGAGACGTTCGGGGGTATCGACATCCTGGTGAACAACGCCGGCTACGGGCTGTTCGGCGCGATCGAAGAGGGTACAGCCGAAGAATATCGGCCGATGTTCGAAGTCAATCTGTTCGGCCTGATCGAGACGACCAGAGCTGTCCTCCCCGTGCTGCGGCGCAACGGCGGGACGATCGTCAACATGTCCTCCGGCGCCGGCATCGCAGGTAGTGGCGGCGGCGGTCACTACAACGCCGCCAAGTTCGCGGTGGAAGGCCTCTCCGAAGCGCTCGCCGGCGAGCTCTCGCCATTCGGCGTGCGGGTGGTGATCGCCGAGCCCAGACCATTCCGTACGGACTTCCTGGGGCGCTCGATCGCCTTGGCTGCGAACGAGATGCCGGAATATGCGGCCAGCTCCCGCCGGACTTATGTCGAGACGAACGACGGCAACCAGGCCGGCGATCCCGACAAGGCGGTGTCGATCATCCTGCAGGCGGTCGATGCGACCAACCCACCTCTCCATCTCCCACTGGGGCCCGTCGCACACGCGATCGCCGAGCGGAAACTGGCGGCGTTTCGCAAAGACATCGACGCTTGGCGAAGCATCTCGATCGACACGGACTTCGACCGGCCCTGAGTTCGTGCCGGACTTCATTCACAACCTAAACGTCCGATTGGAGAGGGATCATGATCGCAGCATTGCAAGGTTTCAACCAGCAGCTGGTGCCGGCAAACGGCATCAGGATCAACGCCGTCACCGGAGGGGCAGGCTCACCCATCCTGCTCCTGCACGGCTGGCCGGAGACCTGGTGGGAATGGCGCAAGGTCATGCCGCTACTTGCACAACACTTCAGCGTCGTCGCCATTGACCTGCGCGGGGCGGGCTTCTCGGACTGCCCGCAGGGCGGTTACGACAAGGCGACAATGGCGCGGGACGCGCACGAGGTTATGCTCGCTCTCGGACACGATCATTATGCTGTCTGTGGGCATGACATTGGCGGCATGGTCGCTCTGCCGCAAGCCGCAAACTACAGGGAGGCGGTCACGCATCTTGCCGTGCTCGACGTGCCGCTGCCCGGCTGGAGCGAGTGGGAGGCCACCAGCGCAAGGCTCTGGCACTTCGGCTTCCATGCCAACCGCGATCTGCCTGAACGCCTGATCCACGAGCGGGAATACGACTACATCTCGACTTTCATGGCCGAGCGGTTCCATGACCACAGCACCTTCGACCCCAACGTCATTGAAATCTACGCGAAGGCCATTGCGCTTCCTGGGCGAACGCGCGGCGGAATGGAATGGTATCGCACATTCGCCGCCGACCATGCCGCAGCGCTCGAATACAAGCAGCAACCGCTTGAAATTCCGGTCCTGGGTCTCGGAGGAGAGCACCGTTTCGGAGGGAGCATGGTCCCCATGCTCAAGGAATTCGCCACGAACGTAATGGGCGGGTCGATCGCGCGGTGCAGCCACTATGTCGCGGACGAAAGACCGGAAGAGGTCGCCGCAGGCCTGATCGAGTTCCTTGCAAGCAATTGATCATTCGACGTTGAGAGCTTCGAGCGCGCCGCCAGTCCAGTTATTGCAACCAGCCGCACTGGGCCGGCGGTTGATCCAGCGCTCGGGCCGCTTCGTGGTACTTACGCTCCAAGGGACTTCTCGATCGCAGCACACACATGTAGCGCAGTCGTATCGAAGACCGGGACGGGACTGTCCTCGGGCTCAATCAGCAGCATAATCTCCGTGCATCCGAGGATTATGCCCTGTGCGCCTTGCGCAACCATCCGGGCGATGATGTCCTTGAACACATCGCGCGAGGCGGGCTCGATCTTCCCGGCGACAAGCTCCTCGTAGATGATCCGATGCACGGCAGCTCGGTCGTCATCGCACGGTATTATGACGCTAAGCCCATGCCTTTCGCTAAGCCGCCCCTTATAGAATTCCTGCTCCATCGTGAACATGGTGCCAAGGAGACCAACCTTCTGTAGCCCACCTGCCTTGATCGCTTCGGCCGTCGGGTCGGCAATGTGAAGCAGCGGAATAATGACCTCGGCCTCAACGCGCGGCGCGAGCAGATGCATTGTGTTGGTGCAGATCAGGAGCAGTTCGCACCCGGCTGCCTCCAACCTTTTTGCGGCGTCGATCATCATCACGCCCAGTCTGCCCCAATCTCCGCGATGCTGAAGGCCTTCGATTTCCGAGAAGTCGAATGACCACAGAAGGCAACGGGCAGATGCCGTGGGGCCGAGCCGATCCCGGACGCCCTCGTTGAGTAGGCGGTAATATTCCGCCGAACTTTCCCAGGACATCCCACCGAGGAGGCCGATCATTCGCATGTTTATGCACCACCTTGTAACGTGACTAAGAATGCCGGAGCGGCGAGTGATCACAAGATTATTTATGCAACTCGACGGCAATCAAGCAGAGGCGGGGAGAGCCCATGTTCCGCGATCAGCCGACACCTTCGCTGTCTGGCTATCGTCAAGCGAGTGACGTTTCGTCCAGACAAATACGGCTGTTGCCGAGAGTACAAACGGCAGAACGGCCCCAGACTCATCGATTGCATAGGCGGTTATCGCTCCGCAGGATGACGTGAGTGGCACGAAGAACCCCTGATTGAACAGGTTGATGCTCGCGTGGGCGAGAGCGCCCGTCCAAAGACTGCCGGAGCGCAGCCGTATCCAGGACATGATGACGGCAAGGCTCATCACCTCCACTACAAAGCAGGGAATGGCGAACCACCAAGGCGTCGCGTTGTTGTAATTGGAGAACAGGATGATCGGGAAGTGCCAGACGGCCCAAAGAGCACCGGTCATCAGCGCGCCGCCGGTGAAGCCCAATCGGTAGTGCAATATCGGGGCAAGAAATCCGCGCCAGCCGATTTCCTCGCCAAGCGAAGCGGCCACACCACGCACGAAGCCGGTTGTGGCAAAAAGGACGAACCAGCCCGAAACTGCCGCCCAAGTCCCGGCGGTGGGCCAGCCAAGGCTTACGCGAAGAGTGTTCACGGTATCGAGGTTCGGGAAACCACCCAGCCCGAAGGCGTAGACCCGCCCATACGTAGCGCTGCAAACCGCCAGGGGCCAAAGGTAAGAAAGCACCTGCCAGCGCCATCGGCCCCATTTCCATCCAAGGGAATTGACCGATTGGCCGGTGATCCAGCAGGTCAGCAGTGCAGCAAGCCCAGGGGCCCACATGGATCCTACCGCATAGGCACCCCGACCTCCGGTTGGGTCGCCTGTTGCAATGCCCAACGCCCAGAACGGAGCGGTGGCAAAACATGTAAGGCCCACGAAGAGGGAGATGCGTGCTTTTACCCTCAAACCCAATTTTATTACTCCTTGACGCTGAACATGTATGCACAGGAACAGCTAGCTGCGTAGCGCCATAGAATGGGCTCAAGATCGAGCTTGAGGAGAAGGTCGACTACATCATGACTTATTCGGTCGATGCGCTAAATTGGTCACTTCAAAGAATAAAAATCGGTTGGAAAGTTCATGAATTGGACGTTTGCTTTAAGGCTCAGCGGAACAGCTGACAAACGGTGGATAGGACGCCTAGCAGCCTTGACCTGCCTCGACCCTTGCCGGTCGTTCAGCAGCCAATTTCACGCTTCCAGGTGCGGACCGGCAGCTTCCCCATTCTGGATGCCCTGGACTGGCCGGTTGCGGAATGTCGGGTTTAAATCCGGGTTTCGAGGATAGCTGCCGCTCACGCGGCGTCGGCTGCCGACCACAATACGTCGTTCGCCGGTCGGGCTTGGAACGCAGCTTCTGACGCAACAGGCCATTCGCTCAGCGCGAAGCAGCCTGGACGCAATGCGCCTCATAATCGCCATTAGATAGCGAGGCTCCTGCTCTCGGATTCGAACATTCAAACGGTGATCTGCTCAGGAGCATTGCCTCTATTCCTTAGTCGGGGTCGGCAGGACACGGCAATTCGACTTGTCCTGCATCCAGTGCCGCCAGTGTATCAGCGGAGCTGATGACGCTTGGCGGCACGATAGGCATTAGCCCACGGGAATAACCCATTCGCGGCGTGCGGGACGTTCGCCTCGCTGCGTTGCCAGGAGTTCTTCCCGGATCAGCATGGTGACGGGCCCCGTCGCAGCGTCGCCGATATGGAATTCGGCTTCGGGCGAAATGACGGACCCTACACCGGCAACGGCTGCAGCAGTCCCGCAAGCGAAGACTTCCTTTAGCCGTCCGCTGGCCGCGTCGGTTTGCCATTGCTCGAACGAATAGGGTGTTTCAGACACAGACAGGTCCATATCCTGCGCAATCGAGAGAATGGTGGCTCGGGTAATTCCAGGCAGGATCGTCCCTCGCAGCGGAGGCGTGATAAGGGTTCGATCGTCAAAGACGAAGAAGACGTTCATCCCTCCCAGTTCCTCGACCCATCGACCTTCGACGGCATCAAGGAAGAGAACCTGATCGCAGTTATGCTGGATCGCCTGTTGCTGGGCGATGAGGCTGCCTGCGTAGTTTCCGCCGCATTTGGCGGCACCGGTGCCGCCTGGTGCTGCCCGGGTATAGTCGGGTGTAACCCAGAGCCGGATGGCGTCGCTGCCGGTCTTGAAATAGGCACCGACCGGGGATGCGATGACGCAAAATACGTAGCTGGCCGCCGGCCTGACACCGAGAAACACCTCGTCGGAGAACATGAAGGGGCGCAGGTACAGGCTGCCACCACCTTGCGGAACCCAATCGCGATCGGCATCGACGAGGTAGTTGATCGCATCAAGGAATATGGGCTCGGGAAGCGCCGGCATGGCCATGCGTTCGGCGGAGAGATTGAAGCGCTTTGCGTTCTCATCCGGTCTGAACAGCGCGATCTGGCCGTTTGCCCCGCGAAACGCCTTCATGCCCTCGAAGATTTCCTGAGCATAGTGCAGGACGGCGGCAGCGGGGTCGATGGAGAACGGCCGGCGAGGACCCAGCTGGGCATCATGCCAACCGAGCCCTGCCGTCCACCTGATGGTTATCATGTGATCGGTGAAATATTTCCCGAAGCCTGGGCTCTTCAGGATTTCCGAGCGGACCGCAGGATCGACACGATCTGCGTGTGGGAGAAATTCGAAAGCAAGTTTCATTGTAACTCCTGTAGCTTAGCGCGGGGCCATGCGGATGGCGCCGTCGAGGCGGATGGTTTCGCCGTTCAGCATCGGGTTCGTGACGATGGATTCGACGAGCATCGCGTACTCTTCGGGGCGGCCGAGTCTGCTCGGATGCGGCACCTGAAGTCCGAGAGAATCCTGTGCGGCCTGCGGAAGTCCCGCGAGCATCGGCGTCCAGAAGATGCCGGGGGCGATCGTCACGACACGGATCAGCGACTGCGCGAATTCGCGGGCAAGCGGCAGGGTGAGGCCCACTACGCCTGCCTTCGAAGCGGCGTAGGCGGCCTGACCGATCTGGCCGTCGAAGGCGGCCACCGAGGCGGTGTTGACGATTACGCCGCGCTCTTCGCCGACAGGATCGATCTGCTGCAAGCGTGCTGCGGCGCGCGATGCGACGATAAAGCTGCCGGTGAGATTGATCTCGACGGCCTTGCGAAAGCTTCCGACGGGGTGAGGCTGGAACTCGCGTCCGACCGCTTTGACGGCAGGAGCGATCCCGGCGCAGTTCACGATGACGCGCGCGACGCCGTGGCTGTTTTCCGCCCTCAGTAGGCCCGCGTTGACGCTGTCCTCATCGGTCACGTCGACGTGCTGGAAGAGACCCCCGATCTCATCGGCAAGCGCGGCACCTTCTTCTTCGTTGAGGTCGAAAACGGTCACCCGCGCGCCCTGGCTGGCGAGCGCGCGCGCTGTAGCCGCACCGAGGCCGGACGCGCCGCCGGTAACGATTGAGGGCAATCCTTCGATCTTCACGGTTCTGGGTATCCTTTGCAAACTGAGTGATGCGATGCCCCGAGCGAAGACATGCCGACTGGCGCTGCAGGCCGGGTGAACCGATGCAGGGGGCGGGGTGCTCAATCGATGGCGGGGTGAGTGCGGCTTAAAGCGCGCGGGCGATCACCATGCGCTGAACGTCGGAAGTGCCCTCGTAGATCTGGCACACCCGGACATCGCGATAAATCTTCGCGAGTCCGAATTCTTCCAGGTAGCCATAGCCGCCGAGGGTCTGGATCGCGCCGGAAACCACGGCTTCGGCCGTTTCGGAAGCGACCAGTTTGGCCATGGATGCCTGGACGAGGGCAGGTTCCCCGGCGTCCTTCATCGCGGCCGCGGACAGCACAAGCTGACGGGCGGCCTCCAGGCGGGCAGCAAGGTCGGCAAGCCGGAATCCCACCGCCTGATGCCGGATAATCGGTTGCCCGAAACTCTTGCGGTCCTTGGCATAGGAGGCCGCGATGTCGAGCGCAGCCTGTGCCATGCCGACGCTCTGTGCGGCAATGCCGATACGCCCGGCCTCCAGATTGCTAAGGGCGATGCCATAGCCCGCACCTTCGGCGCCAAGACGCAGTTCTTCCTCGATGAAGAGGTCTTCGAGGCGAATGGCACAGGTGTCCGATGCGCCCTGGCCGAGCTTGTGCTCGACTTTGTCGACCTCGTACCCCGGCCGATCCGTGGGCACGAGGAATGCGCTGATGCCGCGTTTGCCCGCAGCGGGATCCGTGATGGCATAGACGACCGCGAGCTTGGCGATCTTGCCGGATGTGATGAATTGCTTGGCGCCGTTAAGGACGTAGCCTCTGCTCGCCTTCTCGGCTCTGGTCCTGATTGCGGAAGCATCGGAGCCTGCATCGGCTTCGGTCAGCGCAAAGGCGCCGATCGCGCGGCCGGCGAGGAGATCGGGCAGGAAGCGAGCCTTCTGTTCGGCAGTCCCGTCCTTCAGCAGCCCGGACACGATGAGGCTGTTCTGGATGGAGAGGATGGTCGAGAGCGCCCCGTCTGCCGCCGCGATCTCCATGATCGCGAGGGCATAAGAAACGGTGTCGGTTCCAGCGCCGCCGAATTCCTCGGGCGCCGTCATGCCCATCAGGCCGAGACCGGCAAGCTCCTCGAAGAGTTCCGGGGGATAGGCGCCACTGGCTTCGTACGTCGCGGCATTGGGGCGAATTCTCGCCTGAGCGAAATCGCGTACCATGTCACGGATCGCGATCTGCGTGTCTGTCAGCATCAGGCGGCCTCATCCATTGCAATGACATTGCGTGCGGCGAGCAGATCGCTTTGACGCTGCTCGTATTCGGCCATGGCGGCTTCCTTGACCGGGCCATATCCCCGGATCATGTCCGGCAACGCGGCAAGGGCGATGGCACGATCGAGGTTCGATCCGTCGAGAGTGCTGCAAAGCTCAGTGATCGTGGCAATGTAGTCTGCGGCCAGCGCGCGTTCCTGTCGGCGTTCCTGGGTGTAGCCGAACGGATCGGCCCAGGTGCCGCGGAGGGATTTCATCCGGGCGAGCAGCTTGAAGGCCCGGAAGACCCAGGGACCGAACTTGCGCTTGCGTGGACGCCCGGTGGCCGGGTCGATCCGGGAAAGCAGCGGGGGCGCAAGCCAGACACCGATCCGTCCGGTCGACGAGAACTGTTTGTCGAGCGATGAGAGGAAGGCGGTGTCGGCATAGAGCCGGGCCACCTCGTACTCGTCCTTGTATGCCATCAGGCGATAGCCCTGCGTCACGACGGCGTGCAGGAAGGCCTCTCCGCGCGTGCCCAGCCGGGCGGCGGCAAGGCGGGCACGATCGACAATCTTCCGGTACTCGTGTGCGTAGGCCTCGTTCTGATAAGCGGTCAGATCGGCAATGCGGCGCGCGATCAGGGCATCGAGAGCTTCCGGAGCGCTCGGTTTCGGTTCCGCAATGCCTGCAGTCTCTTCCACGACCGCCATTTCGACGGCGGCGAGGCGGCCCCAGGCGAATGCGCGCTTGTTGAGGTCCACCGCAGCGCCATTCGCCTCGATAGCGGCCTCGAACGCGCTTGCCTCGAGCGGCAGCAGCCCCTTTTGCCAGGCATAACCGACAATCAGGGTGTTCGCGGCGACATTGTTGCCGAACAGCCCTTCGGCAATCCGGGTCGCGCTGAGCAGGAAGCCATTGTCACCGGCGCGGCCCAGCAGCGTTTCGATGATTTTCGAGGTCGGCAGAGCGAAGTCGCGGTCGGTCACGACATCGGCTGTCGGGGTTTCGTCGCCGTTGAGCACGACGGCGCCGCGGCCCTTCGCGAACTTGCGCAGCGAATCCGGTCCGGCTGCGACAAGCGCGTCGGTGCCGAGCAGCAGGTCGGTTTCACCGGCACCGATACGCACCGCATAGATGTCGCTGCCGACAGGAGCTATACGCACCTGGCTGACGACAGCGCCGTTCTTCTGGGCAAGGCCGGTGAAATCCAGCACGGTGGCGCTGAGCCCGGATAGGTGCGCGGCGGTCCCGAGCAGGGCGCCTGTCGTCAGGACGCCAAGGCCGCCGATCCCTGCGACATAGATGTTGTACACGTCGCCGAGAGCGCGAATGGACGGCTCCGGAAGCGTGGAGAAGCGTTCGGCCTCCACGGCACGGACGCGATCCGGCGCGGGTTTGCGCAGTTTTGCACTCTCGATCTCGATGAAGCTGGGGCAGAAGCCTTTTGTGCAGGAAAAGTCCTTGTTGCAGGCCGACTGGTTGATCTTGCGCTTGGTGCCATAAGGAGTCGCCAGCGGTTCGAGCGAGATGCAGTTCGATTGCACCGAGCAGTCGCCGCACCCTTCGCAGACGCGCTCATTGATGAACATGCGCCGGTCGGGGTCGGGAAAGGCGCCGCGCTTGCGGCGGCGGCGTTTCTCGGCAGCGCACGTCTGCTCGTAGAGGATCGCGGTGACGCCGGGCACATCGCGCAGCGTCTTCTGCAAGGCGTCGATCGCGTCGCGGTGATGGAGCACGACCCCTTGCGGAAGGCTCGATGGGGGCCAGTTCTCGGGCATGTCGCTGACGAGATGGACCGCGCCCACGCCCTCGGCGAGAAGCTGCGAGAGAATGCGCCGAGGCTCAAGCGCGCCCTCTGCGGGCTGGCCGCCGGTCATTGCAACGGCATCGTTGTAAAGAATCTTGAAGGTGATGTTGGTGCCTGCGGCAACCGCGGCCCTGATCGCCAGCAGACCGCTGTGCTGGTACGTTCCATCCCCCAGATTCTGGAAGATATGGCCCGTCTCCGAAAACGGCGCGGCGCCAACCCATTGCAGGCCTTCACCGCCCATTTGGCTGAACGTCAGGGTCTTCAGCCTGGGCTGGGATAGGGCCATCACATGGCAGCCGATCCCGCCGCCGGACATCGATCCGTCCGGGGTCTTGGTCGAGCTGTTATGCGGGCAGCCCGAACAGAAGAATGGCTTGCGAGCAGGGAAGGCAATGACCTCGCCCCGAGAGCCGGCGGCCTCGAGCGCCGACAGGCGAGCTGCCAGATCAACAGGACTTTCGGCTGAGATACGGCTGACGAGAGCCCTTGCAACCATGAGAGGGGTGAATTCCGAGACGATCGGCAGCAACTGCTTGCCATCGGGTGCGGTTTTACCCGAAACCCGAGGACGCATCCCGTCGCGATTGAACAGCGCCGACTTGATCTGGCCTTCGACCGTCGGTCCCTTTTCCTCGATGACGAGAATTTCTTCCGCATTCCTGGCGAAGTCCAGCAATGGCTCGGCGGCCAGGGGCCAGCTCATGGCGACCTTGTAAATCGAGAGGCCGAGCGCCTCCGCCTCATCTTCGCCGATCCCCAGGTTGGACAAGGCCTGCATCAGGTCCTGGTGGGCTTTGCCCACCGTCACGATTGCAGTGCGCGTGCGCCGTGCCTCGAAGACAGGAGCGTCGATGCGATTGGCGATCGCCCATCCGATCGCTGCTGGGATCCGTTCCTCGATCATCCGGCGCTCGTATTCCGCACGTTCGGCGGGCCAGTTGATGGATGGATCCCAGTTCAGTCCATGCGGCGGCACCAGTTCCGCCGGAGAGGCATACATCGGATAGGGATCGGGCAGATCGAAGGTTGCAGCGCTCTCGACGACTTCGGCAATGGTCTTCATCGCGACCCAGACGCCGGAAAAGCGCGACATCGCGATCCCCGCCATGCCCAGTGTCAGGATTTCCGAGACATTGGCCGGTTGCAGCACGGGGATGTGGACCGACTGGAAGATGCCGTCGGTCTGGTGCGGGAACATCGAGGACTGGGCGCTGTGATCGTCGCCGCCGATCGCGAGTACCCCGCCTAGCGGAGAGGTTCCGAGCATGTTCGCATTGCGAAAAACGTCCCCGGTCCGGTCTACGCCGTTGCCTTTGCCGTACCAGATGCCGAAGACCCCGTCCGCCTTGGACGGTCCGTATGCCTTGTGCATCTGTGCGCCCCACAGCGCGGTGGCCGCGAGATCCTCGTTGAGCCCCGGCTGGAAGACGACGTCGTGGGCATCGAGATACTTCTGCGCCTTCCACAACTGTTGATCGTAGGCGCCGACCGGCGAGCCGCGGTAACCGGAGATGAGGCCCGCCGTCTTGAGACCAAGGTGGCGATCAAGCCGCCGCTGCATCAGCGGGAGCCGGACCAGTGCCTGAATTCCGGTCATGAAGGTCGGGCCGGTCTCAGCGCCATAAATGGCGTCCAGGCTTATGATCCTCTCGTGTCGCATCTCGATTCTCCTTGCGCGTCGAGATTAGCGCGATCTGCTGCGGCAGACTTACCAAAGTTAGCGGAAAATGACCTCTATATTGGCAATATTTGCTATAAAAATTCGAATGAATAGTGATGATAGCTTCGGTATGGGTGTACCTTGGTCAAATGAGGTTATGCAGTGCTCGATTCGTATGATCGCAAGATTCTCGAATGCCTTAGCGAAGACGGTCGCATCACCTGGAGCGATCTCGCGGAGCGCATCGGGCTGAGCCTTACGCCAACTGTCCGGCGCGTCCGCTCGCTCGAAGAGGAAGGCTATATCCTCGGCTACTTCGCGCGGCTCGACGAAAAGAAGCTG
This sequence comes from Novosphingobium sp., assembly GCA_047605225.1. GTDB lineage: Bacteria > Pseudomonadota > Alphaproteobacteria > Sphingomonadales > Sphingomonadaceae > Novosphingobium. The sequence continues at coordinate 12,448 of JASGGD010000020.1, read as the reverse complement.
GCAGGACCGATCGCGGTCTTCATCTCGGTTACGCTGGAAAAGCAGGTCAGGACGGCACTTGAGGCATTTGAAAGCCAAGCGGCGGAGCTTCCGGAGATCATGAGTGGATTTCTGATGTCCGGCGGGGCCGACTACCTGCTGCGCGCGGTAGTGAGGGACCTCGATCATTATCGCGATCTTCTGGAGGTCCTGACCCAGATCCCCAACGTGGCTCACATTCAAAGCAGCTTTGCCCTGAAATCCTTCATCAACCGGCCGGCACCGCGCGTCCTCAAGCCAGGGCCTGCCTGAGCTGCTGCCATCAAGAGGACGGCCTGCAACCGCTATGCGGTGCAGGCCGTCAGGCGGTCTGGGTATCGCCAGGGGCATCTTGGGAAACGCCCTTGGCAATCTGGGAATGGGTGCCGCTGGATGCGATCCGGGCGGCGGTCAGAGATCCTCAAGGATCTCGAGGATGTTGCCGGAAGGGTCGGTGAAGAATGCTTGGCCCTCCATGTAAGGGCTGAAGACGACCGCGACCCCGTTCGCCTCAAGGCGCTGCGCAACGACTTTCACGTCGGCAACCGAGAATGCGAGGTGCGGCGCCATCGGCGTTTGCGTCAGCACGCGCTGCGGAGGCAGTTCGCCATCATCGATCGGGCGCAGCAGATGGATCTGCTTTGTGCCGATCTGAAGCCAGAGCCCCGGCTGCGGTTGCGGAACTCTCCAGACCTCGGTGAGGCCCAGCAGGCCGACATAGAATTCGCGCGAGGCCTGCTCATCGCGAATCGCCAGGTTGACGTGGGAAATCCGTTCCACGAGGCTCGTACCAATTGCATCCGACATCAGGCGCTCCCGTGAATGGAGTTTGCTTGCTCAGCATCAGGGCCTGCTTGGCACTCGCGATGCCGGAACGCCACTAGCGTTTGCTCATCGCTTCCATGCCATGCGGGTATGGCGCCGAGGTGGCATGCCGTTCTCTCATGGCGATCATGACAATTCGGACTTTGCGTGGAATGCGATCTCGCACGTACCACCGGCGGATTGGCGCGGAGGCGGCACATGCGGCCGAAACATCCGCCCGGCATACGGAGCATAAGCGCCCCATGGATGATGTCGTCGGTTCCGTCCTGTCGTCGAACCTGCTTCCGGTTTCGGGTGAGGCCTCCGCATCGCGCATATTTCTGACCGGCGATCTGGTCTTCGTATCCGGGCAGACCGATCGTGCCGGGCCGGCGCAGGGCCGGAATGTTTCGGCGCAGACGCTGCACGTGCTCGACGGGATCGAGATGCTCCTGCGAGAAGCGGGGGGCCTGCTGGTCGATGTCGTGAAAGCAACGGTCTGGTTGACGGACCCGTCCGATTACCCCGCCTTTGACGCGGCTTACCGGACCCGGTTCGCCGAACCGTTTCCGGCCCGCACGATCGTCGCCGCGGACCTGATCGAACCCGGTGCACTCGTCCAGATTGAAGTCGTGGCACGGCGGCATCGGCAACGACACCCGTATGCCAGGCCAGGGCTGTCGGATTGACTGGGTATCGGTGAGGGGAGTGCGGCTCCGGCAGGCCACAGGGGAAAAAGGAGGACATGATGGATGTGATTGACGCAGAGATTGCCGAACTCGAAGCGAAGAGGGCAGCAGGCATCGTCCATGCGGACCATGATACGCTCGCCCGCATGGTCGACGAGGACTATGTCCACATCGACGCCGACGGTTCGATCCGGGATAAAGCCGGATACCTTGCCGCAGTGTGCCAGCAGGCCGGTCGATACGTCGAATACCGGGTGACCGAAAATCACATCAGCCATGTGGGGGACCTGGCGATAGTGCGCGGCTCCTTCGAGAACGCATTCCAGGCGAATGATGGCTCGATGCGCCGCAAGGCCGCCCGGCATGTGCGCCTTTACCGGCTCCACGCCGACGGCTGGCGCAACATCTACCACCAGGGCACGGCGATCGCGTCGCCCGAGGTGACAGGCCCGGCCCCGGCTGAACGGGAAGTAACGTCATGAAGGGCTATCTCAGGGCCGCGTTCGACCCTTTTCTGTTCGCGCTGATCGCCACGGTCTGTCTCGCGAGCTTCCTGCCGGTCCACGGGAAAGGGGCATCAATCGTCGATTTCGCCGCCGATGCGGCGATCGTGCTGCTGTTTTTCCTGCAGGGAGCAAAGCTGTCCCGTGAAGCCCTGCTGTCCGGCGCCGGGGCGTGGAAACTCCATCTGGCGGTATTGGCTTCCACGTTCCTGCTGTTTCCGGCTCTCGGTCTGGCCGTCGAACGTATCGGCGTCCTCGATCCGGTGATGGCGTCGGGCCTGCTGTTCCTGACGCTGCTTCCCTCGACGGTACAGTCCTCGATCGCGTTCACGTCCGTGGCGAAGGGCAACGTCGCTGCTGCCGTGTGCAGCGCATCGTTCTCGAATCTCCTGGGAATTGCCCTGACCCCGATACTCGCCAGCGTGCTGATGCGGGTGGATGGCGGCGGATCGCTCGGAATGTCGTGGGGAGGCGTGCGCACGATCGCGTTGCAGTTGCTCCTTCCCTTCATTGCCGGCCATGCCCTGAGACCGTGGATCGGACCGTTCGTTGCCAGGCACCGGATGATGGTGATGATGTCGGATCGCGGCTCCATCCTGCTCGTCGTCTATTCGGCGTTCAGTGCGGCGATCGTCGAGGGGCTGTGGCACCGGGTCGCTCCGGGAGCATTGGGGGGACTTGCACTGTGGTGCGTGATCCTGCTCGCCCTCGTGCTGCTCTCGACATGGCTTCTGGGCCATCTTCTCGGTCTGAAGCGAGAGGATGCGATCGTCCTTCAGTTTTGCGGGTCGAAGAAAAGCCTGGTTTCCGGTGTTCCGCTGGCGGGCATCCTCTTTCCGGCCTCGCAGGTCGGCGCGGCGGTGCTTCCGCTGATGCTTTTCCATCAGATCCAGTTGTTCGCTTGTGCAATCCTTGCCCGGCATTACGCCGATCGCGAGACGCGAATGGCGCAAGGGCAGGCAGATCCACTCGTCCGGGCTTGAGGGAAGCTCGAATCTCCCGGCGCGGCGCGGTGGTTTGACCCGGACCTGCAAAGGTTATTTAACTGCCGCAGCAGCGTCGGGCAGGCGCATTTCCGTAGGTTTCCTGCCCGCCTGACATTGGAGTCGCGCAGGGCATGGAACTCAGGCAAATTCGATATTTCAAGGCGGTCGCCGACGCTTCCAGCTTCGTGCGCGGTGCCTATTATCTGAATGTCGCACAGCCTGCGCTGAGTCGTTCGATCGCCAAGCTGGAGGACGAAGTCGGTCAGGCGTTGTTCGTGCGGCACAGCACCGGCGTCTCTCTGACCGATGCGGGTGAACGCTTCTATCGCCGTGCCACGGGAATCCTCGATTCGGTGCGCGAACTGGTCGACGAGATGGCGACCGATGGCGGCGATTTTTCCGGCACCATCGCGCTCGGTGCGCCGCAATCCATTCATACCAAATTGCTGCTGCCGGTGATGGGGGCGTTTCTGGCCCGCTATCCCGGCTGCCGTGTGGACCTGATCCAGGGCTCCAGTTCATTCCTCCGGGACAGGATTGCCGAAGGGGATCTCGACGTCGCCCTGATCTCCAACTCGGCGAGCACCAGCGGGGTCATGATGACGCCGCTGGTCAACGAAAGCTTCTGCCTTGTTTGTCCGCGTGAGAAGCGCAGTGAATTCGGCGAGACGGTCAGCGTCCCTGAACTGATCGGCCTGCCGCTGGTTCTCGCAGGTTACCCGCAGAGCACGCTCGCCTACATGGAGGATGCGTACCCCGAAGTAACGCGCAAGCTGGTGGTGCGCAGCGAAGTCAACAGTTCCGCACTGGTCGGCGATCTGGTCGAGCGGGGGGCGGGCTTCGGCATAGCACCCAGCTGCGTCATCGGGCCGGAGCGGGCGGAGCGCCTCAGCTTCGTTCCGATCGCCGGACTGCGGGCCTCGTGGGCGATCGCGACCCACTGGAATCGACAAGGATTCCGGGCGATCCGCGAAATCCATGAAATGCTTCTCGCGCTGGTGTCGGAGCAGATACTTGCCGGGGAATGGCCGACTGCCGAAATCCCGGAACACCCAATGCCTTGAAGGCATGCTTTACGCTGTTGGGCATGCCGGAAAGGCATATGCGCGATGAGAATACAGTCTTGGACACCCTCTTGGGCAGCATGACACAAAACTGAAACGGAGCGGCACACAGGTGGCGCTCCAACCGACGGAGCTCACGCCATGAGGCAAGCCATCGCCGACACCGTATCGCTTCGGTCCGACAGCATCGGGCAGGGCGAAAAGCTTCTCCTTCTCCACGGCGGCAATGCGGATCGCAGCCAGTTCGCGCTTTTCGCACCGCACCTTGGAGACGGCATCGAGGCCATCGCGCTGGATCAGCGCGACTCTCCCGACAGCCCCTGCGAGCCGGTCTCCTATGGGATGGCAGATCATGCCCGGGACATCGCGGCGTACCTCGACGGCAACGGGATCGAGCGGGCTCATGTATTCGGTTCGTCCTATGGCGGCGCCGTGGCGATGACCTTTGCGGTACTGTTTCCGGACCGCGTGAAGAGCCTGATCCTAGGGGCCACGGCATCACAGCGAAGCCATTTCCACCTTCCCGACCTCGGGGCGCTGGGGCTGGTCGATCCGGAGGCCGTCCGGCGCTTCATGCTCGAAACGGTCATTGCGCCGGAGAGCATCGATCTGCACCCCGAGCTGGTAGTGCAGACCAGCGCCGTCCTCGTGTCGCGCGAACCTGAAGCCTATGCCCGCCGCATGGCCGCGCTCGACGCGCACGACATGACGGCGCACCTCGCACGGATCACGGCACCTACGCTTGTGATGTGCGGTGACGGCGATCCAATCATCCGCGTCGACGAGGCGCGCGAGATGGCGGCGGCGATACCGGGAGCGCGGTTCCTGGCGCTGGCGGGCAGCAGGCACGGCATCACGCTGGAGCGCCGCGAGCGCACTGCGGAAATAGTACGAAATTTCGTGCTGAACCATGCCTGAGGGGCACCAGGTAGCAGCGCCACATATCAAAACAGGGAGTATTCAGATGATCCGGCCCAGAGCCCGAAAAGTGCTAGTATGCGGCGCCAGCATCGCAGGTCCGGCGTTGGCATGGTGGCTGGAGCGCTATGGCTTTGAGGTGACCGTCGTCGAACGGGCGGACGCAATCCGCAGTGGGGGGTATGCGATCGACATCCGCGGGACTGCGGTCGACGTGTGTGAGCGGATGGGGCTAATGCCGGCACTGCGGGAAGCGCATATCAATGCCCACAGCTGGACGTTCCGCAATACCCGCCGGGTAATATCGAGCATTCGCCAGGAAGACATCACCGGCGGCGTCGTCGGGCGGGATGTCGAAGTGCAGCGCGGCGTCATATCCGGGCTGCTCTACGGCATGACCAAGGACACGATACCCTATCGGTTCAACGACTGTGTCACGGCCATGGCCGATCATGACGGCGGCGTCGATGTGACCTTCAGGAGCGGTCGGGAGGAGCGCTTCGACCTGGTGATTGCCGCGGACGGGCTTCATTCGACGACCCGCAGCCTGGTCTTTGGCCCGCCGACCCAGTTCTACCGTTATCTGGGCTGCTGCTTCGTCGGCTTCACGATGCCCAACAATCACGGGTTTTCGCGCGAAGCGGTAATCTACAACGAACCCGGGCTCATGGCACTGGTCTACGAGACCGGAGCAGAGCGCATGAACGCGTTGCTGGCCTATCGCCGCGAAGCACCTGCACGCGAAGAGTACACCGACATGGACAGGCTGCAACGCGACCTGCAGGCACGTTATGCCGGGCAGGGCTGGATCGTTCCCGAGATGCTGGCCGAAGCGCGCAAGTCCACCGACATCTACTTCGACTCCATGACGCAGATTCACATGCCCGAGTGGTCCAGGGGCCGGGTAGGCGTGGTCGGTGATGCCGCTTATGGTCCATCGTTCTTCTCGGGACAGGGTACCAGCCTGGCACTTGTCGGAGCCTACGTTCTTGCCGGTGAACTGTCCGCGCATGCCGACCATCGCGAGGCGTTCGCAGCGTATGAGCGCAAGGCACGCGCCTTCGTCGAGCAGAACCAGGCGACCGCCCATGGCGGATCGGACATCATGGTGCCGCCCACGCGCGCCAAGATCTGGAAGCGCAACGTGATGATGGACCTGTCGCCTATCCTCACTCGCTTCGGGCTGATCGGGAGGAAGAACCGGCAGCTCAACAATTCGCTGACGATCACGGATTATCCGGTCGCCGGGAAGTTCCCGACCGCCGCATGACACCGCCGCAGCAAGGCTGCGGAACAAGGGAATTCAAAAAGAATGCCGGGCAGGCCTGAACGCCGGGGACAGCAGTCTTCGGCGCGCGGGAAAGCATGCCTGACAGGGAGTCAAACACGTCGCAGCGATCATGCCGCGGCGATCAATCATGAGGGTTCAGTCCATGACGTACGTTCGAGCCATTCTCCTGACCGGAACAGCGCTGGGGGTGATGTTGCTCCTGCCCGCGCAGACAGCCTCGGCACAGGATGCCGCCACGGCTACGGCGGCCGATACCGCCGGCGACAGCCAGGGCAGCGGCGAAATCGTGGTCCAGGCACGCAAGCGAAACGAACGGCTTCTCGACATTCCCGAGACGGTAAGCGCGCTGACATCCGACACGATCCGCGATGCAGGGATTTCGACGCTCAACGACATCGGACGACAGACACCGAACATCATCCTCAATCGTCGCCAGGACAACGAGCCGAACGTCGTCATTCGCGGCGTCGGCGCTTTCGGGAATACACAGGGCGTCGGCTTCTACATCGATGACGTTCAGAACTTCACTGACCAGTCAGCATCGGTCGAGGATGTCGAACGTATCGAGATCCTCAAGGGGCCGCAGGGCACGCTCTATGGCGGCAGCAACATCGGCGGCGCCATCAAGTATGTTCTGAAGAAGCCGACCGACACCTATGGCGGGGAGGCGCGGGTGGAGTTCGGCGGCTTCGATACCGTCAATGGTTTCGCAGCGGTCAATGCGCCTGTGAACGAGAATTTCGCTGTCCGTGTTTCGGGGTACTACAACCATTCGGGCGGCTTCATCAGCAACACCCTGCTTGGCGGCAATCCGGATGCCAGTACCGAATGGGGCACGCGCGTGGCGATCGGCTGGCAGCCCACCGACGCACTCGACGTGCAGTTCAGCTACCGCCACAACGAGCTGCATAACGGGGGCAATGTCTACGTTGCGGCGCCTGAAGACGAGGGAAGCGCCGCTTACCGGCGCGAGGTCGATTACAACACCGACGTGATGAACAAGCGCCGCGTCGACGGCGGCATTCTCAACGTGTCGTACGACCTGGGGCCGGTCGCGCTGACCAACGTCACGTCTTACACGCGACGTACCAATGATCTGGTCTGGGACCTCGACTACAGCTCGGCCGACGGGATCACGGCCTACAACGGCGACCGGAACAGGGCGAGCGTGTTCACGCAGGAACTGCGCCTGGCCTCGACGGGAAGCGGACCTTTCGACTGGCTTGCGGGTGCCTATTACGCGGCGATCGATAATCGGGGCATGACCAACAACCTCGACCTGCTGGTCGGCCCGGATTCCGGCGGTCCCCTCTTCATCAAGAATTACAACAACGGCGACACCATCGAGCGGCAGTACGCTGCATTCGCGACCGCCAACTATCGCCTCGGCAAGTTCCATGTCGGTGCAGGGGTTCGCATTGCTCGCAGCGCCTTCACCGGGCGCGACTACAACGTCCCGGTTTCGGTCGACGTGAACGACACCACCGTCCTGCCCAAGGTCACGCTGTCCTACGACGTCGCGCAGGATGTCATGTTCTACGCCAACTTCGCGCAAGGCGTGGAGCCGGGCCGCGTCAATGTCACGACCGGGACGGGCGGCGCGTACAAGGCCGAGCGGGCCACCAGCTACGAAGCCGGGATCAAGGGTTCGGCACTCGGGCGCAGCCTCACCTTCGAACTCGCAGGCTACTACATCGATTACAAGCGGCGCCAGTTCGAGACCCAGTTCGTCAACGCTGATGGCGCGATCAGTGAGGAAGTCACCAATATCGGACGATCGGTCAGCTACGGTCTTGAGGGCGGGCTGACCTTCAAGCCGGTGCAGGGGCTGACGCTGTCCGGCTCGGGCGGCTGGCTCCATTCCCGGTGGCAGGACAAGGACGCCGTCTACAATTTCGTGCCGATCGACGGGCTGCACGTCCCGAACTCGCCTTCGTTCACTGCGAACGCCAGTGCCGATTACCGCATCGCTCTGAGGGACAACCTCGAACTGGGCCTGCGGGCCGACTACAGCCACATGGGCAAGTTCTACTGGAACATCCAGAACACCTCGTTCCAGAAGGCCTACGACATCGTGAACCTGCGTGCCTCCATCGGCGCGCCCGATGGCGGCTGGGAGCTCGCGGTACGCGGAGAGAACATCTTCAAGGCCAAGTACTACAACGAGTTCACCGCCGACGTGTTCACCGTCGGGGAGGGGCTTGGCGCGCCGGGCATGCCAGCGCGGGTGATGGCCTCGCTTTCGTTCCGGATGTGAAGGGGCGTTGAGTATCATGGTCCGAAGCTGGCGGGATGCCGCATCCTTCACCCTGTTCGTCCTGTTCTTCGCTTCGATCCTGGCATTCCTGGATCGCCAGATGCTCAACATCCTTGTGGAACCCATCAAGGCTGAACTTGGTCTCGACGATATCAGGTTCAGCCTCCTTCAGGGGCTGGCGTTCTCGGTCGTCTATTGCCTCAGCGCGTTCCCGGTCGCGATTCTGGCCGATCGCTACAGCCGCAAGCACGTCATCCTTGCCAGTCTTCTGATCTGGAACGTCATGACGCTCCTTTTCGGTCTCTCGACCGGCTTTGGAATGATGCTGATTGCACGCATGGGGCTGGCGCTCGGGGAAGCAGGCCTGACCCCGGCCGCGATCTCGATCATTCGCCAGGTCTATCCGCCGGAGCGACAGTCGATGGCCGTTTCCTGGATCGCCCTCAGTCTCTATCTGGGCGGGGGGCTTTCCATGGCCATCGCCGGACCTGCGCTCGATGCGCTCTCCGGGGCAGGCGCACTGCCGTTCGGACTGACGCCCTGGCGCGTGCTGTTCATCTGCAGCTTCGCCGTCGGCATCGTCGGTCTCCTGCTCGTATCGACAATGCGGGAACCGGCACGACCGGTGACTGTCGGTGGGCGAGGGGCACCGGACAGCGCGTTTCGTGATCTGCTGAACCACGTCGCACGCCGCTGGCCTCTGGTGGTCTGCTATCTCGCGGCGGGGATCGCGCTCAACGGCATCGTCTATGCGGTGATGTCGTGGGCACCTGCGATGTTGATGCGCAACTTCGGCTGGACGACCTATCGGACGGGACTTTCGTTCGGCGCGGTCTACATGCTGGCGGGGGGAGCCGGATCGCTGCTGGGCGGCAGGCTGGTGCCCCGCCTGCGATCCAGCGAGACCACAGGTTCGGTCGTGCGGCTCATGCGGCTGGCATGCCTTCTGGCGGGAGGCTCGATCGTTCTGGCGACCATGAGCCCCGATGGTCACGTCGCGCTCGCCTTCCTGTTCCTCGCGATGTTGGGCGTGGGCGCGCTCGTCGGCGTCAATGTCTTCGGCTTCCAGGCATTGTTCCCCGCCGCCTTCAGCGCGAGGGCCGTGGCGATCAACTTTCTGGTTGCCGGTACGCTGGGATCTTCGCTCGGCCCCAGCGGGGTCGCGATGATCAAGGCTCTGCTTGGCGGAGGTGATCTGACGACCGGTCCTGCTCTCGGCTGGTTCGCCGCACTCGCCGCGCTTTGGGGCGTGATCTGGCTCAGCCTGTTTCTCGCAGTCCTCAAATCCCGTGACCGGGCGGCTGCATCTCCATTGCACCCGATGCGCCCTGCGCAAGCCCGATAACCGCAGCACTCGATTTTCCACTACCCGACAGGATACCCATAATGGCGGATTTCACCGCAAGACCGGAACTGAGCGGCACGTTCGGCGCCGTGGCATCGACCCACTGGATCGCCAGCGCGGTCGGTATGCGACTGCTCGAAGCGGGCGGTAACGCATTCGACGCCGCAGCCGCAGCCGGATTTACCCTGCAGATCGTCGAGCCCCATCTGAACGGACCTGCAGGCGACGCACCGATCATCGTCGCGCGGGCAGACGATCCCGAACCGACCGTGATATGCGGGCAGGGGCCTTCACCGGCCCGCGCCACGATTGCCGCCTATGAGGCGCTGGGGCTGGACATGATCCCCGGCACCGGCCTGCTTGCAGCCTGCGTCCCCGGTGCCTTCGGTGCCTGGCTGACCATGCTGCGCGACTACGGAACCGTGCCATTGCGCGAGGTTCTTGCTCCGGCGATCGATTATGCGCGTCACGGGCATCCGATCCTGGGGGGTGCCGTGAACGCGATCACCGCTGTAGCGCCGCTGTTCGCGGATGAATGGCCGACGTCCGCCGCCCTTTATCTTCCCGGCGGAAAGGTGCCGGAGGCCGGTACGTTGTTCTGCAATCCTGTTCTGGCGGACTGCTACGAGCGCATCCTCGAACATGCCGAGGCCGTCGGGACGAGCCGCGAGGACGAAATCGATGCGGCGCTGGCCTATTGGTACGAAGGGCCGGTAGCGCAGGCAATCGGCGACTTCTGCGCCGATACCGAAGCCATGGACAGCAGCGGGCACCGGCATCGCGGCTTGCTTCAGGCATCCGACCTCGCAGGATGGCGGCCTCCCGTCGAGCGACCGCTTTCCATCGAGCATGGCGACTGTGTACTCTACAAGTGCGGCGCCTGGAGCCAGGGACCGGCGCTTCTCCAGGCCGTCCAGATATTGAAGGGGATGGGCCTCGAAGCGCTCTCGCCCGAAGCCCCCGAGTACGTGCATGCGGTCACCGAGGCGATCAAGCTGGCGATGGCCGATCGCGATGTCTGGTACGGCGACGGACTTTCCGAGGACGTGCTCGCCGAACTGCTGAGCGAAGGCTATGCCGCGCAGCGCCGGGAACTGATCGGCGAGCATGCCAGCCACGAACTCAGGCCTGGTTCGCCGCTTGGACTTGCTCCGACACTTCCGCCGGTTCGCAGCCGGGGCGAACTTGGTGCTTCGGCGGGTGGCGGCGAGCCGACGATGGCGGGCGAGCGGCAGCTGGTCGGTGCGATCGACCCGGTGCAGCGCGGAGATACCTGCCACGTCGATGTGGTCGATCGGTGGGGCAACATGGTCTCGGCAACCCCGTCGGGCGGATGGTTGCAGTCCAGCCCTCTGATCCCCGGCCTGGGTTTCGCGTTGGGAACGCGGATGCAGATGTTCTGGCTGACGGAAGGGCTGCCGAGTACCCTGGCACCGCAGACCCGTCCGCGTACGACGCTGACCCCTTCGCTCGCCTATCGGGATGGCAAGCCTTACATGGCGTTCGGGACGCCCGGCGGCGATCAGCAGGAGCAATGGTCGTTGCTGCTATGGCTCAACCACGTCGTGCACGGACGGCCGCTGCAGGCGTCGATCGAGACCCCCGCGTTCCACACGGCGCACATGGTCGCCAGCTTCTGGCCGCGCGAAGCCGACCTCGGGACCCTGACAGTCGAAAGCCGTTTTCCGCAGGAAACGATCGATGACCTTCGCGAGAGAGGCCACGCGGTGACCGTGGGCGGCGCATGGTCGGAGGGACGCCTTTCTGCCTGCGCCCGAGACGGGCGGGCAGGTGGCCTTCTGCGCGCGGGCGCCAACCCGCGAGGCATGCAAGGTTACGCGATCGCCCGGTAGCTTTCGCCGTCTTGGCGGCGAATTGCACGTCTGCTTGTGGCCCCGTTTCGCCGATCGACAGGTTGACGAGCTCCCATCACCAATTTATATCCGACTGGTCAGATATAAATTGGTGATGGCGATGGGTCGCAGGAAGAGTATCGATCAGAACCGCATCCTCGATGCGGCAGAAGCAGTCGTTGCAAGGGTGGGGGCGGCCCGTCTGACGCTGGAAGGCGTCGCCCAGGAGGCCTGCATCAGCAAGGGCAGTGTCGTCTATGACTACGGAACCAAGCAGGCTCTGATCGAAGCGATGGTCGAGCGCGCGGTCCTGCGCGACAATGCTTTCAATCAGGCAGCTGCAGATTCCTTTGAGGGCACTGATAATCCGACGCTGAAGGGCCGGATTCTCGCGGCGAGCCAGCCGTTTCCTGACGAGTTTCGTGCGGTTGCACTGAACATCTGCGCAGCACTTGCGCAGGACCGTTCGCTGCGCTCCGCCATCCAGAAGAACCAGGCCGCCGTGATCGGCCGTGTCCAGGATGAGGCCGGCGCGGCGAGAGGCCCGATGCTGGCCTATCTCGCGCTCGAAGGCCTCAAGCTGCTTGAAACCCTAGATTACCATCAATGGTCCGACAGCGAGCGTGAAGCGCTGCTGGACGATATCCGCTGGCTCGCGTCGGGGCCTCCCGCGTGATCGCGGCGGACCTCTGCCCTTAACCTAGAAGGCTCGAACTTCAT
>JASGGD010000019.1:0-41167 GCA_047605225.1 Novosphingobium sp. | reverse complement strand
CCGCGCCTGCGCCCGCACCGGCCGCCGCTCCGGGCACGGCGCAGAGTGCTGCGCGGCCCAACTTCCTCGTCATCGTCGCCGACGATCTCGGCTGGTCGGACCTCGGCGCTTTCGGCGGCGAAATCGCGACGCCGAACCTCGATGCGCTGGCCAACAGCGGCGTGCGCTTCACCGGCTTCCACACCGCGCCGACCTGCTCGCCCACGCGCTCTATGCTGTTGAGCGGCGTGGACAACCACGAGGCCGGGATCGGCACGATGGTGGAATCGCGCCCGGCCGCTTTCGCCGCCCGGCCCGGCTACGAAGGCTATCTTAACGACCACGTCGCCTCGATCGCGGAACTGCTGCAACAGGGTGGCTACCGCACGCTGATGTCGGGCAAGTGGCACCTCGGCCTCACCGAGGATCGCGGCCCGGCGGCGCGCGGGTTCGACCATTCCTATGCGCTGTTACAGGGGTTGGGCAATCACTTCGGCGCCGACCAGAACGCGGCCTGGACCAAGGCCAAGGCCAATTCGCTCTACCGGCAGGACGGCAAGCTGGTGAAGTTCCCGGTCGGGCACTACTCGGCGGACCAGTTCGCCGACAAGCTGATCGGCTTCCTCGATGACGGCGCCGCCGACAAGCGGCCGTTCTTCGCCTACCTCACCTTCACCACGCCGCACTGGCCGATGCAGGCTCCGGCCGAGACGATCGCGAAGTACAAGGGCCGCTACGATGCGGGCTACGAAGTCCTGCGCGCGCAGCGGCTGGAGCGACAGAAGAAGCTCGGCCTCGTCGCACTCGACCAGCAGCCTCATGCGCTCGACGGCGTGAAGCCGTGGGACAGCCTGACCGCCGAGCAGAAAGCCTTCGAGGCGCGCAAAATGGAAGTCTACGCCGCGATGGTGGACCGCATGGACCAGAACGTCGGCCGCGTGGTCGCCGAACTGAAGCGCACCGGCCAGTACGACAACACGGTCATCGTGTTCCTGTCCGACAACGGCCCCGAGGGCAGCGAGATCGACGCGCCATTCCAGGTGCGCGGCGTGCCGGACGGCGCGAAGAAGCTGGGCATCGACAACCGGCTGGAGAACATCGGCAACCCCACCTCCTACGTCGGTTACGGCGCCGGATGGGCGCAGGCCAACAGCACGCCGTCATGGCTGGTGAAGGGCTACCCCACCGAAGGCGGCACGCGGGTTTCGGCTTTCGCCTCGGGCAAGGACGTCGTCGGCAACCGCATCGTGCGCGGGTATCTCAGCGTCACCGACATCGCGCCGACCCTGCTCGACCTTGCCGGGCTGACCCAGCCCGCCACCTACAAGGGCCGCATGATCCTGCCGTTCGAGGGGCACAGTCTCGTCCCGGTCCTTGCCGAGAAGGCCAGCGAAGTGCGCTCGCCCGAGGAGCCGATCGGCACCGAACTGTTCTACCGCCGCGCGCTGCGCAAGGGGGACTGGAAGGCGGTCTACCTGCCCAAGTCCGGCTCGACCTACCCGCGTGACGGCGTCGGCGAGGGCAAGTGGCAGTTGTTCAACCTCGCGACCGATCCGGCAGAAAGCACCGACCTTGCCGCCAGCCATGCGGACAAGCTGGCCGAACTCGTGGCGGACTGGGATCGCTACGCCGCGCAGAAGGGCGTGGCACTTCCCGAGGATGCCGCAACCCCTGCGGCAAAGCCCTGAAAATCGCCGCACACGCCGGGCGCATTGTCCGGCGTGTGCACAGCGGCTAAGGCGCGGGAAGAACATCGGTTTGCAGGACGGCATCGCAATGACGGATACGCAGCGTGAGGCGCAGGCCGGAATGGTCTGGATTCCCGGCGGTACGTTCGCGATGGGTTCGGAAACCTTCTACCCCGAGGAAGCGCCGGTGCGCCGTGTGTCGGTGGACGGGTTCTGGATCGACGCCACGCCCGTCACCAACCGTCAGTATGCGCAGTTCGTCGAGGCGACCGGCTATCGCACCGTCGCCGAGATCGCGCCCGATCCCGCGCAGTACCCCGGCATGCCGCCCGAGATGGCGCAGCCCGGTTCGCTGGTATTCCACAAGACCGCAACGCCTGTCGATACCGGCAATCCCGCCAACTGGTGGCGCTTCGATTTCGGCGCCGACTGGCGTCATCCGCTGGGGCCGGACCGCGATGTCGAGGCGCTCGGCTTGTGGGACCATCCTGTCGTCCAGATCGCCTATGCCGACGCGCAGGCCTATGCGGACTGGGCAGGCAAGGCTCTGCCGACCGAAGCCGAATTCGAGTTCGCCACGCGCGGCGGGCTGGACGGCGCGGACTACGCCTGGGGCGATGAACTTGCGCCCGGTGGAGCGATGCTCGCGAACTACTGGCAGGGCCTGTTCCCCTTCGCGAACCAGCTGCTGGACGGCTGGGAGCGGACCTCGCCTGTGAAGACTTACCCAGCCAACGGCTACGGGGTGTTCGACATGATCGGCAACACCTGGGAATGGACCAGCGACTGGTGGAGCGAGAAGACTGAGACGCCCCGCAAGAAGGCAGGCCAGTCGTGCTGCACCCTCAGCAATCCGCGCGGCGGCAAGCTCAAGGATAGCTTCGACCCGTCCCAGCCGGGCGTGCGGATCGGCCGCAAGGTGCTCAAGGGCGGCTCCCACTTGTGCGCGGCGAACTATTGCCAGCGTTATCGTCCAGCCGCGCGCCATCCCGAGATGATCGACACCGCCACCTCGCACATCGGCTTTCGCTGCGTGCGGCGCTGAGTGCTTCTGACTCCATACCATTCCGGCGCCTGGCAGGCGTGAGTAATGGGTCCTGACCCTAAGAGTGGTCGGATTCACCAAGCGTAATGACCGTGACTTTTCGGGTTCCGGCTCAAGCTCGCGCCGTCAGGACATCAGATGGGAAGGTTTCGGCCAGATGGTCGATTAATGCACGGACGGCCGGAGGCAGCCCGCGCCGTGTCGTGAAGACCAGATGCACGATTCCCTGCAGTCCATGCCAAGCGGGCAACACCCGAGCCAGGCGCCCCGTCGCTATTGCATCACGACAGACATGATCGGGCAGAATGGCGATCCCCAGCCCATCGATTGCAGCGTCACGCACGGCAGCCATGTCTTCGCACCCCAGCCTCGGTACGACGCGGACGACCTGGGTGCACCCGTCCTCCGACTCCAGGTGCCACTCCAGATCCTCGGCAGCGTCGTTGGTCGCGAGAATAGGGGAGAGCGTCAACTGCTCGATGCTGCCTATCGTGCTGGCAAGCTGGGGGCAGGCGACAAGGATACGCGTCGATTTTCCAAGTGAGCGCATCGTTAGTGCCGCATCACTGGTCAGGCTGCTGCGCACGCGCAGCGCAAGGTCGATCCTGTCCTCGATCAGGTCAACTGCGCGATCGGTGGCTACAAGCTGGAGCCGGATCTTAGGATAGCGGACGAGAAAGGAGGAGATCAAAGCCGAGATCGGCTGAAGCATGCCGGTAGGACAACTGAACCGAATGCGCCCGTGTGGCTCCGCCTGCGCCTGCAAGACCAGTGCTTCCGCCTGCTCGGCCTCGGCCAGCATGGCCTTGCAACGCTCGTAAAAGGCCTGCCCGGTATCGGTCACGCGAAAGCGTCGGCTCGATCGCTCGATAAGGCGCAGTCCCAACCGTGCTTCCAGACCCGCGATCCTTCGGCTGAGTTTCGACTTGGGCTCGCGCAAGGCGCGTCCTGCCGCCGCAAAGCCTCCATGCGCCACCACTTCGGCAAAATAGGCATAGTCGTTCAGGTCGATCCGCATTCATCGTTCCTCCAGTAGAACGCTAAGTGCCATATTTGCCGACTACACGCATCATCGTTGTCATTGCATCACTTGGGGGCCGGCAGTTGGCCGGAACCGTGAAGGAAACAGACGATGACAGACAGGTTCGACAATAAAGTTGTAGTGGTCACGGGCGGGACCAGCGGCATTGGTCTTGCCACCGCCAAGGCGTTCGCCGCAGAGGGCGCATCGGTGTTCATCACCGGCCGCAGGCAGAGTGCGCTCGACAGGGCGATAAAGCAGATTGGCGGACGCGTCACCGGTGTGCAGGGCGACATGGCGGTGCTCGCAGATATCGACAGGCTCTATGACGCCGTCCAGCAGAAGCATCCACAGATCGACATAGTGTTCGCCAATGCCGGAGGCGGCGAACTCGCTCCTCTCGGTGCGATCACCGAAGCGCATTATCAGAGCACGTTCGACAGCAACGTGAAGGGTGTGTTGTTTACCGTGCAGAAGGCGCTGCCGTTGCTGCGTGATGGCGCCTCGGTCATTCTCACCTCGTCGACCACCAGCATCAAGGGTACTGGCGCCTTCAGCGTCTATTCGGCAACCAAAGCGGCCGTGCGAAACTTCGCGCGCAGCTGGATTTTGGACCTCAAGGATCGCCGCATCCGGGTGAACGCCGTCAGCCCCGGCCTGACCGAGACGGCTGGGCTTAACGACCTGTTCGGCGGCGGCGAGGAGGCCCAGAGTGTAAAGGAATATCTGGTCGGTCAGATACCGGCAGGGCGCATCGGTCAGCCCGAGGAGATCGCCAAGGCGGTGCTGTTTCTCGCTTCCGAAGATGCCTCGTATATTAACGGTATCGAACTGTTCGTCGACGGCGGCCAAGCCCAAATCTGATCAAGGGCGCATGAACCGACATGTCCACGACAATCGAATAGCAGCCTGCATGACGTCTTTGGGGTGCGTAATCCGATCCGCATGGGCGGCCATGCTGGCCATGCGGCGGGGGCTGAAGCGGTTCAGGCAATTCCCCGAGCATATGTTCACCACTTTGGATGGCGTTGATGCGCTGGAGGATTACGGGCGCCTCGGATAGGCTTTCGGTCTACTAGGCGACCCGCGGCGGATCATCGGCCTGGATGTCGCTATCATCAGCGATGGCGCGGATCCACGCGCTCTACACCTTTCCAGATGTATCTGACGCACAACGATCATAAAGGATAAAAGGCAAAATGAGCCAACAGCAAAATATCGCTATTGCGCAGACGCTCCTTGAAGGGATCGCGAGTGGCCGAGCCCCTGAAGACATTGCAGCCTTGTGCGCCATCAATCTCCAGTTCGAGATCCAGGGCGATGAAGGGGTGCTGCCATGGATAGGGCACAAGGTCGGGCGAGCGGCGCTCGCCGAGTTCATCAGAGAGATCAGGCTGCGCACCGAACCGATTGCCTTCGATGTCGAGGACATTCTCGCCGGTGATACGCGTACTGCGATCATCGGTGCGCTTAAAACGCGGATTAAAGCGACCGGGAGGCTAATCGAGTGTCAGTTCGCGATTATCCTGACAGTAGGCGATGGTTTCATTACACGTTTTCAAATGCTTGAGGACAGCTTTTCTGTATCCATCGCTGCGCGGATATGATTTCACTCTATTTTCGGGAGTCATTGGGGTGTAGTGTCCAGTCCCGTCAAACTACAAGCACACGTCCGAAGCTAGGATCAGATACGCTGAACGACCGGGACGGGTCCTGTATCACGCTGACAGTTCCAGTCGTGCTGGTGTTGGTTCAAGAGGGAGAACCGCATCTCGCTGAGCCTGTGAAGGCTCGCAGTCATGGCTCCAGATCGGTGGCGTACCGATGTGTGCCCGCAGCTTTGCCAAGAAGGCAGCCAGGCTGGCGCTCGGCTTGGACAAGGCCCGCAGCACATGGATGCCTGCTTCGCCTTCCGGACCAACCGCCTCGAACGGCAGGCGAACAAGCCTGCCTCTTCGCACATCCTGTCCAATCACCCATTCGGGCAGGATCGCGATACCCATGCCGCGCAGCGCAGCCTGGCGCAAGGCCTCGAAATCGTCGCAGCGAAACACCGTGGCAGAGGGAGGCAGCTGTGCTGTCGGACAGCCAATGACATGGCGCCACCCCATAAGGTCGGGGCCATGCAGCTTGTCCAGCAGCCTGTGCCCTGGAATGTCGTCGCGCACTGGCATCCCTGCGCTGGCAAGATAGTCTGGAGCGGCGACCATAAGGCGGCGCTCCGATGCGATCTTCGTCGAAATCAGCGTGCTGTCCTGTAAATGGCCGATCCGAATGACCGCATCGAGCCGCTCGACCACAGGATCGGCCAGTCGCTCGGTAAGGTCCAACTCGATACGCAAGTCGGGATGCTGGTTCATCAGTGTATGCATCACCGGAATGACATAACGCTTGCCGAAAGTCGGAAAGCAGGCGAGCCGCAGCGTTCCCCCCACCGCATCCTTGAGGCCCAGTACTTCCGCGCGCAGGTCGACAAGTTCGTCCAAGATAGGCTGGGCACGCTCGAACGTGAGGTGCCCGGCATCGGTCAGCCCCAGTGCCCGGGTCGAACGCACGAACAGCGGTGTTCCGAGGTCAGCCTCGAGTGTGTCGATCTGCCGCACAATGGCAGACGGCGTGACGTTGCGCCGCCGCGCTGCACCGGAAAAGCTGCCGGCGCGCACGACGTCGAGGAACACGGAGAGATGATCTGCAAAGCGAGGGTCTTTCACCTTTGCCATTTTCGCACAGGCGTTTCGACCAAGCAACGAATTATCGCCGCTGCGCTCCTCTCATAGATGCAGAGCCACGGCGCCGGATGGCGCCGTCGGGGCCGGTCCGAACGAGCGGCTTCAGCCCCCTATCAGGAGAACAGCCATGAACGTGATACAAGCCACGGCCCGCGCATCGGATGCCAACCGGTTCGACGATCTCTACCTCTATATAGATGGCGAATGGATTGCGGCTGGCAATCGCGACACTTCGCCGGTGATCAATCCCGCGAATGGCCAGGTGGTGGGCCGCGTGCCGCATGCGACGCGGCAGGACATCGACCGGGCGCTTCTCGCCACGCAGAAGTCCTTCGACATTTGGCGTCACACACCGCCTTACGACCGCGCCAAGATTCTCAAGCGTACGGCCGAGCTGATCCGTGAGCGCGCAGCCCATATCGAATGGCTGATGACCACCGAGCAGGGCAAGGCCGCGCACGAGGCCCGCTACGAAGTGGCCAGCGCGGCCGACTACTTCGAATGGTTCGCCGAACAGGGCAAGCGCGCTTATGGCCGCGTGATCCCCTCGCGCCGTCCCGAAGTGCAGCAGTTGGTCAAGCGCCAGCCGATCGGCCCCGTCGCAGCCTTCACCCCGTGGAACTTCCCAGCGATCACTCCGGCGCGCAAGCTTGCGGCAGCACTCGCGGCAGGATGCTCGGTCATCATCAAGCCGGGCGAGGAATGCCCCGCGACGGCGCTTGCCATCGGTCGGGCACTGGAAGATGCAGGCCTGCCCAAGGGCGTCGTCCAGATCGTCTTCGGGGTTCCGGCGGATATCAGCAGCCAGTTGATCGACTCCCCCATCATCCGCAAGGTCACCTTCACCGGTTCGGTGCCCGTTGGACGCCTGCTGGCAGCACAGGCCGCGCGCGGCGTCAAACCGATCACGCTGGAACTGGGCGGACATGGCCCGGTACTGGTGTTCAACGATGCCGATCTCGACGCAGCGGCCACACTTGGTGCGGCCAACCGTTTCCGGGGCACGGGGCAGATTTGCATCTCATCCACGCGGTTTCTGATCCAGCGTGAGAGTCTTGATGCCTTCACCGAAAAATTCGTCGCGGCGACAAAGGCACTGAAAGTGGGCGACGGGCACGACCCCGAAACACAGGTTGGCCCACTATCGAACATCAGGCAGGTCGAGAAGACCGAAGCGCTAATCGCCGATGCCGTGGCGCGCGGCGCACGCATCCTGACCGGAGGCAAGCCGATGGCGGGCGAGGGGTTCTTCTTCGAACCGACCGTACTGGCCGACGTACCGCTGGATGCGCAGGTGATGCAGGAGGAACCCTTCGGTCCGATCGCCATCGTCCGTCCGTTCGACACCTTTGAGGACGGCATGGCCGAAGCCAATCGCCTGCCCTACGCGCTGGGCGGCTACATCTTCACCCGCGACGCAAAGATCGCAATCCGCGGCGGCGACGAGCTTGAGGCGGGGATGATCGGCGTCAACCACTTCAGCATGATCGTGTCCGAACTGCCGTTCGGCGGCTTCAAGGAGAGCGGCTACGGCTCGGAAGGGGGCGAGGAAGGGATTGAGAACTATCTCGTCACTAAATTCATCAGCCAAGTCTGATCCTCTCTCTCTTCTCTCAATTCAAGGAAAATCCCATGTCGCAGATCGACTTTACCAGCCCGCGCGAAGCCGCGCGTGCCTTTACCCCTCGACTGACCGCCTTAGTCCAGGAACCGCTCTATTCGCAGGTCTGGAACGATCCTGCTCTGTCGAAGCGCGATCGCAGCCTCATCACCGTTGCTGCTCTTGTCACTCTCCAAGCCGAACACGAACTGCCTGCGCATCTCAAGCGGGCAAGGGAAAACGGCGTGACCGATGCAGAGCTTGGCGCCCTGATTACGCACCTCTCGTTTTATGCCGGGTTCCCGGCCGCCATCACCGCTTCGGCCATCGCCGCTGCCACACTTGCCCACCAGGGCGGAGAAGACCTGTGAAAGCCATCCAGTTCAGCGCCTTCGGCGATGCTGATGTTCTCCAGCTTCACGACGTGCCCGATCCGGTGCTGCGCCCGACCGACATCCTCGTGAAAGTGGCAGGCGCGGGGGTCAACCGTGCCGACATTGGCTTTCGCACCGGTCATTACGGCTGGGCGGACTTCGGCGATTCCGATCGGATCGGCCTCGAAATGGCGGGAGAAGTCGTCGCGGTCGGTCCGGATGTGCCAAACTTCAAGGTCGGCGATCGGGTCATGGGCATCACTGGCGGCGGCGCCTATGCCGAGCTTGCGCGGCTTGA
This sequence comes from Novosphingobium sp., assembly GCA_047605225.1. Classification (GTDB taxonomy): domain Bacteria; phylum Pseudomonadota; class Alphaproteobacteria; order Sphingomonadales; family Sphingomonadaceae; genus Novosphingobium. Next base: position 32,433 of record JASGGD010000019.1, on the reverse strand, counting down.
CTACCGCATGGTGCTCCCGGTGCCGGGCAACCTCGATCTGCTCGATGCAGCGGGGATCATGGAGGTTTTCGTAACGGCACATGAGGCATTGATCCACCTCGCCCAGTTGCAACCGGGTGAATGGGCGCTGATCCACGCAGCCTCGGGCGGGGTGGGTTCGGCGGCGGTGCAACTTGCCAAGGCGCGCGGTGCGAAAGTGATCTTCACCGCACCTGCCGATCGCATCGACAAGGTTCTGGCGATCGGCGGCGACGTCGGCGTGGACTATCGGTCGCAGGACTTCGCCAAGGTCGTCGCGCAGGAAACCGGGGGGCAGGGCGTCGATGTGATCGTCGACTTCATCGGCGCGCCCAATCTGGAGCGCAACGTGCGCGCGATGAATTACGGCGGGCGGCTCGTGCAGGTCGGCATCATGGGCGGCACGGCTGACGCGAAACTGCCGCTCGACCTGATCCTCTACCGCCATCTGCACATTATCGGCACGGTCATGAAGTCACGCGCTCAAGAGGTGAAGCACGGCATGGTCGCCCGTTTCGGCGCAGCCTGGTTCGAGCACTTCAAAAGCGGCGCGATCAGACCGGTGATCGACAGCATCTTCGACCTCGCTGATGCGCCCAAAGCCCATCGCCGCATGGAAACGGGCGCCAGTTTCGGCAAGATCATCCTGCAGGTAGAGTAAGCCAATATTGATGGAGGAGGGGAGCAGTCATATCGACTGGCCCCCTTCGCAGAACGCGACATCGACCGCGAAATCCATCGGTCAAGCTCTACACTTTGAACAGACCCGGTTAAGCTATCACATGGCGCCGAACTGTCCGCGATGGGGCGTCTCAGGACCGACTGTTACGCTTGCCAAAGCTGCCGATGTTAAAAGGATTACCTCCCCTAAAGTCACTGCGGACGGCTATCGGCGCAGCAGAGAACGTCCCGCCTGGCGTGTGGAAGGCTCCTAACCTTCAGTAAAGATTGTCTTTGTAGTCCTTTTCAAGCCCCTTCTGCATCAGCGTGCTCATTCCCGGAACGCCAATGCTCGCCCGCGCCAGCGCAGCGGCCCAGCCTCGGTTCCTGTTGAGCTTGATATGCGCGATGAAGAGTTTGGTTGGCTCGATGCCTTTTTCGGGCGTGACCGGCCAGAGCGCCGCTCGCTTCAGGGCGGCACTTTCGCGCAGTTCAAGACCGGCGATTTCGACGCCGATCGCCAGCGACGGGACTTTGCCCTGCATCGCAAAGCGTTCGCGAATGGCAGGATCGGTGGTGATACGTGCTCGTCCGTGGACTCGTGCGACGCTGGTGGAGCCCGGCACCAGCAATGCCAGTGCGACCTGCGGCTGTGCGATGATGTTGCGGAAGCTGTCCATCCGGCGGTTTCCGGGGCGATCCGCGAACCACAGGGTGTCATGCTCCAACTGAACCATGCCGCCCGCCGGGTCGCCCTTGGGACTGAGATCGGCCCAGCCCTTCGCGCTCATCGACGCCAGGGCGACGAACCGGACCGCATCCGCGAACCCTGCCGCTTCACGAGGCGCTTCCACACCGGCCGCATCCCAGAACCGGGAGCGGATCATGGCCTTTGCGCAATGGCCGTAGCATTCGCAAACCTCGACCTGCACCGCACCGTCCTGCAGCCCTGACACCCGGCCGTTGATGCGCAGCGTCTCACCTATACCGGGCAGTATGAACAGCGCGCCGACATTTGCACCGATCACGGCCAGAGCGGGATCGTCGAGCATGGCCAAAGGGATGCGCAGGGTTCGCGCATCTCCTCCCGCGAACCCGGCTGCGCCTCCGGCCAGCGTCACCCTCAGGCCTTCCGCGTTTCCGAAACCCGCGAAGGCCAACGGCGAGCGGAAGAGCCACGCGAGCGCACCGGTGTCGAGATGGTCAATGACCTTGAGGTGCATCGCCGGTGGGGTCTGTCCCACCACGGCTTCCAGCGCCTCCACGGACGCGATTTCGGTAGAGCCGGTCATGCCGGTAGTCCCCATTGTTTGAACGACGGGTTCGGTTCCGGCGTGCCATCCACGCTGCGGGAAGGCGGTACCGGAGCACGGTGTGCAGGATAATAGAGGTTACGACATTATTGCAACTAATTATCATTATATGTTACGAGGCGGTAAAATTGTGGGGGGGAATCATGAAGACATATGCGCTGCTGAGCCTTGCCGTATCCGCCGTCGCCATCGCTTCCAACGCCAGGGCGCAGGACACCGAGCCGGGCAATCAGGATCCGATCCTCGTCACCGGCACGCACCTGGAAGCACCGGTCGTGGCCGGGAAGACCACCATTCCGATGCTGGAAACCCCGCAAGCCATTTCGGTCGTTTCCGCCAACGACATCGAAGCGCGCGGTGTCACCCGCCTGTCGGAAGCGCTGCGTACGGTCGCGGGTGTCTCTCGCAGCACGACCTACGGGTTCTACGATGCCTACACGATCCGCGGCTTCGATGCGGCCTATGGCAGCGTCTATCTCGATGGTCTGGTCAATGAAGCCGGCGTGGGCTTCAATCAGGAACTCTCGGCGGTGGAACAGGTCGAGGTGCTCAAGGGCCCATCGTCCATGCTGTTTGGGCAGGCGCCGCTGGGCGGCCTCATCAATCTGGTCAGCAAGCGGCCGCGCGAGGATGCGTTCCTAAAGGTCACAGCTTCGACCGGTTCTTGGAATCTGGTGGAAAGCACGGTCGATGCCAATGCGCCGCTGAATGCCGCGGGCACGCTGCTGGGACGCATCAACCTGACTTATCGGGATGCCGACAGCTTCGTGCGCAATGCCGGCATCAACCGCATCTTCGTGGCGCCTGCGATCACCTGGCGGCCGGGGGCGGATACGACCCTGACGGTGCTGGGCCGTTACCAGCGCGACCATGACAGCCCGATCTCGCCCATTCCCGCTTACGGCACCGTGCTGCCGGGCCTCGTTTCCATCCCTGACGACTTCGCGATCAACAATGCGGGCAGCCAGCGCGTCGTCAACAACCGTGACCGGATTCAGGCTGGCTACATCTTCGATCATCGCTTCAGCGAGGCGCTGAACTTCTCGCAGACCCTGCGGTACACGCGCCGCAAGGAATACTGGAACCGCTGGATGTTCGCGGCGGGCTTCATCGATGCGGACGGCAACTATTCCGACGAGCCGACCGACACCATCGGCCGTTATTTCTACGGGCCTTACAATGCCACGGACAAGGATTTCGCCGTCGACAGCCGTTTCACCGGGAAATTCCGCACCGGCAGCGTCACGCACGAATGGCTGGGCGGCATCGACTATCGCCAGAACCGCAGCACTTATTTCAGCGCCGGTGACTACGATTCCACGCATTTCCCGCTGAACATCGCCAATCCCGATTATGACGAGGTCTACGATACCAGCTTCGTGCAGGGTGCGCCCGGCGGCAGCAAGGCGCACCAGACCGGGATCTACCTGCAGGATCACCTGAAGTTCGGGGATTTTGCCACCCTGACTCTCGGCGGTCGCTACGATTGGGCGGAAGCGTCCGGGCAGAAGGACGATGCCTTCAGCCCGCGGATCGGCGCCACCGTGAAACTGGCCGACGACGTGAATGCTTACGCAAGCTGGTCGAAGTCGTTCCTGCCGCAGCTTTACAGCCAGCAGGTCGCGGGGTTCGATGTGGACGGTAACCCCATAGGTGGCCCGGTTCCGCCCGAGCGCGGCAAGAACATCGAACTGGGCGTCAAGTTCGCACCCGACGGAACGCGCCTCAGCGGGAGCCTCGCCATCTATCAGCTGACCCGGCAGAATGTCACCACGTCCGACCCGGTCTACCTCGACTTCTCGGTCGTGACAGGAGAGCAGCGCGCGCGGGGCATCGAGGCTGAGATGCAATGGCAACCGATCAGCGGTTTCAGCCTCAACCTTGCCTACACGTTCACCGATGCCAAGGTGACGAAGGACAACTTCTTCACCGTCGGCGCGCCGCTATCCAACGTACCTCGGCACAACATCGGAGCCTTCGCGCAGTATGAGGTGCAGGGCGGCCCGCTTGCCGGATTGGGTGCGACGCTGGGCGTCAGCTACAACAGCAGGCGCAACGGTGACATCTATTCGGTCAACCCGGACGGGTCGGTGCTGCTCTGGTTGCCGGCCTACACCCTGGTCGATGCGGGGCTTTCCTACAGGCGTGACGGCTGGGGCCTGCAACTGACCGTCGCGAACCTGTTCGACGAGCGCTATTTCCCCGACACGGGTGGCATCGACCGCGTAACCCCCGGCAATCCTCGCAACTGGAGGCTCACTCTGTCGCGAGCATTCTGAACATCAGGCTGCCAACGCGCAATTTGAACAAGAGCGCTTTCTCGCCGCTGTGCGCTGTACTGTGCTGATAATCATGGATGCAGGCACATTGCATCGACAGCTACCTATCGCTAAGGGCTGCGAACGATTCTCATTTTCCGAGAAATTTCCGATCTGCCTGACAAATCAGGTGATGCGGTGTCCGACTGATAGAAGGATCGATTTTGCGTTCCGACACCCTTTGGGGCGAGATTTATGGCGCGCATCGCAGCGCGCTGATCTCTTATGCGGAACGCATCGCCGGCAATCGCGCCGAAGCGGAGGACGTCGTGCAGGACGCGTGGCTGCATCTGCGACAGGCGCTCGATCGCGACAAGCTGCGTGACCCGGTCCCTTATCTTTACCGCATCGTCCGCAATCTGGCCATCGATGGCCGACGCAAGGCCGGCAGGCAGGCGCGGCACGTGTCGGACGAAGCGGTGGCCGATCTCGCCGAAATCGCGGATGATGCGCCGTCCCCCGACGCGGTCGTCAGTGCTCAGGCCGAATTGCGATGCGTGGAGCGGGCGCTGGCCTCGCTGCCCGAACGCCAGCGCATCGCCATTGAAATGTATCGCCTCGGAGACTTCAAGCTGCGCGAGATTGCAGAACGACTGAACATCTCGGTGTCGCTGGCGCATCTTCTGATCGTGAAAGGACTGGCCGAATGCCATCGCCTCTGCCGTCCCGACGATCAGGCGGGAGGCGGGCAATGATGGTGCTGCCTTTGAAAAACCGGCCGTTGAAAAATCAGTCGGGCCGAACGTCTATCCGATATGGCGGCTGCAATCCGGCCGGGGAGAACATCCATGTCGGGTGACGCGGAACGGACCAGCATGGAGGCTGCGGACTGGCTCTTGCGCCTGCGCGAACGGCCGGACGATCATGAACTCGCCAGCGCGTTCGCGGCATGGTGCGATGTCGACGCTGCGCATGTCCGGGCTTGGGAAGAGATGCAGGCGCTGTTCGACACGATCGGCAATGTGGAGCCGAGCCATCCCGAATACCTCGCGCCTGCTGTCGATGGTCGTCCCGCGCCGTCACAAGTCCGTAAGGGGCGGCCGAAGTTGCGTGTGGCGGCCATGGCGGCGGCCATTGCCTGTATAGCTGTTTTCGGCGGACCCGAGATCGTCCTGCGCTTGCGGGCGGACCATTTGACCTCGGCAGGCGCCATGGCGAATGTCGCGCTGGACGATGGCAGCCGGGTCAGGCTCGGTCCGGATAGCGCGATCGCTGTCGCTTACACGCCGGGCCACCGCAATATCCGCCTGCTGCGCGGACAGGCGTGGTTCGAGGTGCATCCCGATCCCTCAAGGCCGTTCCGCGTGGAGGCCGAAGGTATCGCCGCCACTGCGCTGGGCACTGCGTTCGACGTGCGGATGATCGGCCCCGACCGCAGCGTCGCGGTAGGCCATGGGCGCGTCCGCGTGGAAGGCGCGGCGTCGTCCGTGCTGGGGGCGGGAGACTGGGTGAGCGCGGCGCCCGGCGAGGCGGCGGTCGCCGGTCATCAGGCGAGCGATCTGGCGGGGATCTGGCGGACCGGCTCCGTGGTCATTCGAGGGCGCACCGTCGCCGAGGCGATCGAGGAACTGCGCCCCTGGTACAGGGGCCGTATCGTGCTGGCCGACGAGGCAATCGGGCGCAAGCGCGTAACCGGCATCTTCCGCCTTTCGGACCCTCAGGACGCACTGCGCGCTCTGGTCCAGCCACACGGGGGCGGGATCGTGCAGATTACCCCGTGGCTGATGATCGTGACGGGAAATTAGCTTCGTTGCTCCGCCACTTGCGGCTGCGATGAAAAATAATTCGGCACATGGTTGGAAAAACTGCCCCGCCCGGCGTGGAGCTAATAACGGCTGTTGCGACGCATTATCGAAATGGTCCGCGCTGGATTATCGCTTTCGAAGGAGCATGCATGACTGGGGGCAAGACATTTCGCGGCACGATCGGCGTCAGGGCGATCGGCCTGAGGGCGCTGGCGATTTCACTGATGACGTCCGCGCCGCTGGTGCTGAGCGCGGTGCCTGCTCAGGCACAGGCCGCGGGCCAGCGCAATTTCGATATCGCCGCCCAGCCGTTGACCGAGGCGATCATGCAGTTCGGGCGACAATCCGGGCTGCAGGTCACGGTCGATACCACGCTCGTCGAAGGACGTAGCAGCGCCGGTGTATCCGGCACCCACCCCGCCGCCGAGGCACTGAGTATCCTGCTGCGCGGCACCGGTCTCACCTTCCGCTTCACGAGCCGGACCACCGCCGTTCTCGAACCCGTGCCGCAGGCCTCGGGCGCTGCCGTGCAACTCGGGCCAGTCAAGGTCGAGGGTACGAGCGAAGGTGCCACGTTCGCATCGTCCGACCCCGGTGTGACCGAAGGCACCGGCTCCTACGCCGCGCATACGGTCACGGTGGGAAAGAGCGCGCAGTCGCTGCGTGAGATTCCCCAGTCCGTCAGCGTCATCACGCGGCAGCGGATGGACGACCAGAACCTCACCACCGTCAGCGAGGCGCTGGATCAGGTGACCGGCGTGCGCAGCTTCGGCTACGAGCGGCAGGAACAGTACATCATTCGCGGCTATGCGGCGAATGCGCAGTACAACGGCGTGCCGCAGCAGGAAGGCTCGGACAAGGCCAGTTCCAACACCGACGACCTCGCGTTCTTCGACCGTATCGAAGTGCTGCGCGGCCCCTCGGGCCTGCTGACCGGCAGCGGCGAGCCGGGCGGCACCGTCAACTACGTGCGCAAGCGGCCGACCGACGTGCTCGCGGTATCCGGCCTTGCTTCGGTCGGGTCATGGGATCGCTATCGCGGCGAAGTCGACGTGAGCGGCCCGCTCACCGCCGCGGGCAACCTGCGTGCCCGCGTGGTCGGCGTCTATCAGGACGAGGACAAGTTCTACGACGTCGGCTTCAACCATGACCGTTCGGTCTATGGCGTGGTGGAATACGACGTCACGCCTCGGACCACGCTGGGCGTGAGCGGTATCTATTCGCAGCGCACTTACATCAATTCCTTCGGGCTGCCGCTCTATGACGACGGCACCGTTCCGGCGCGCGGGTCGTTCACCGGCTCCGACGCGGCATCGCGCACCCGCTCGCGCGAGATGGTGGTCGACCTGAGCCACGATTTCGGAGGCGGCTGGACGTTCAAGAGCGCCTACAGCCTGCGCCGCCTGAGCTACGGCGGATATTCGGTCTTTCCTTGGGAAGCCATCGACCGTGAAACCGGGCTGGTCAGCGGCATGTCGGCTGGCCGGGTCGAGCAGGAAACGAAGTGGCACAGCTTCGACGCGCACGTGACGGGGCCGGTGCATCTGTTCGGCATGACGCATGACCTGACGTTCGGCGTCAACCGCTCGCGCTACGATTTCATCGGCGGCACCAAGTTCATAAACCCCGGCTCGTGGGACCCCCTGAACGATCACGACCTTTCCGCCGTCATCGATGAGAACATCACCTATCGGTACGAGACGGTGACGGCGCAGACCGGCTTCTACGGCTCGGCGCGCATCCGTCTGGCCGATCCGCTGACGGTGATCGTCGGCGGCCGCCTGACGAACTTCACGATCAAGGATCGCGACGTCTTCCCCGAAGTCACCCCCTGGATCGACAGCAGCGCCACGACCAAGCGGCGCTTCACGCCTTATGCCGGGGTCGTGCTGGACGTGACCGACCAGTTGACGGTCTATGCCAGCTACACCGACACGTTCGTACCGCAGACCTCGCAGGACGTGAACAACAGGACGCTGGCGCCGCGCGTCGGGTGGCAGCTGGAATCGGGCATCAAGGGCAGCTTTTTCGATGACGCCCTCAACGCCTCGATCGCGGTGTTCCGCATCCACGATTCCAACCGCGCGATCATCGACGAGGACAACATCGGCTGCGGCGGCACGGCCGACGGTACCTGCTACCGCGCTTCGGGCAAGGTGCGCAGTCAGGGCCTGGAACTGGAAGTCAATGGCAGCCCGCTGCCGGGCTGGGAGATCACCGCCGGCTATACCTACAACCAGCAGAAGTATCTGAGCGATTCCGATCCGGCCAATGTCGGCAAGCGCTTCCTCCCCGCCCAGAGCCCGGAGCACATGCTCAAGGCATGGACCCAGTTCGACCTCGCCAAGGCGGGCGTGCAGGGCTGGGCCTCGGGCCTGCAGGTGGGCGGCGGCGTCCAGTGGCAGAGCAACATGTACACCGACCTCATTCGGCAGGGCGCCTATGCGATCGTGAATGCCAAGCTCGGTTATGCAATCTCCGAGAAGTGGGATGCCTCGCTGGTGGTGAGCAACCTGCTCGACAAGACCTACCTGCGCATCCCCGGTTACGCGATCTTCTACAATATCTACGGCGAGCCGCGGAATTTCCGTCTGACCCTGCGTGGCAAGCTGTGATGGACCCGTGCCCGGGCGAGGGTCGTCCGGGCACAGCCATATACATGACTTGGGCATCAGTTCATAAATTGGTTTGGGTATTCAGCCCTGTCATGATTCAGGCGTCCTTCGGAATGGAGGGTGTAAGGCGCGGCGGCGGTATGAACTGACGGACCAGGAATGCCTCATTATCGAGCCGTTGCTGCCCAACAAATCGTGCGGCGTGCCCCGAGTGGATGATCGCCGGGTGTTGAACGGCATTGTCCGGCGTTTCCATCCGGTGCGCCATGGGCGGAATTTCCACACGATACGACAAGGATGCCGCCAACTATCTCGCAGCCATCAAACTCATATGCATACGGCTGCGGTGCAACGGGTCATCAGTCCACGCGCCCGTGCGGATCACCGCACGGGCCCGAACCAATCATCCTTGATTATATTCTTATCAGAACTCCACGGAGACTTTCACGCCTGCGGTGCGAAGATCCGGCAAGCCGACGATCAATGCATTGTTGTAGGCGTACGAGAAGCCGGGTGCGATGATGTAATTGTCGGCGATCGAGGTGTAGGTTTTGTCGTTGAAGACGTTATTGATGAACCCTTCGATCCGTGCCTTACCCAAGGTCACACCACCTCGCATGTTGACCAGGCTGCGGTTCGGTGTCCGGACGACATTCGCAGCATTGGACCACACGCCTGACTTGAAGGAATAGTCCGCGCGGAGGAACCATGTACTGTCGTTAGAGGATGACAGAATGTCTTCGAGTTTGATACTTGCCACTGCCGAATATTTCGAGGTGTTGGGCATTTCCTTGCCGCGGAAGTCGAATATGCCGGTCAACTGACTGGCGAGGGGATAGGTATAATCGAGAATCTTGGTGTCGGTAATAGCCCCTCCGGCCATAAGGGTGACGATGTGGTTGACGTGCCAGTTGGCTTCGAGTTCCAGGCCCCACAGGTTGACGCTGCCGGTATTCGCCACGGCGGACAATAACTGTGTGGTGCCGGTGGAAGTGACGCCGGGGAAAGCCAGCGTGTTCGCCTGGTCGCGCCACTGTGCGTAGTAGAGCGCGGAACTGAACGTCACGGCCTTGTTGAACAGCGCTCCCTTGAGGCCGATCTCGTAGTTGGTGACCTTTTCGGGTTTTACTTCGACGGTGATACCCGCCTCATTCGCGGCATCGATGGTCGCCGAATTGTAGGTCAGGAAACTGGTGTTGAACCGCGCCGGGTTCACGGCCTTGGACCACGACGCATAAGCCATGAGGTCGGTGCCGGGAATGTCATACTGCGCGATCAGGCGAGGCATGAAGTTCCGGTAGGTCTTCTTGAGCAGTAGGGAGCCGTCCGGATAGAAACCGACAGGGAGCACTGCGGCATTGGTCACGGTCGTTCCGACCTCGCCCGCATATGCGCTGAGCGTATCTTCCTGGTATCGCCCTTCTGCGCTAAGCGACACTCCATTGCCAAGATCGTAGGTGACGGCGCCGAAAATGCCGATGGTCTTGACCTTGCTCTTACCGGCCCGTCGCACCACGACGGTGGCGCTGGGTATCTGCCCGCCGCCACTCTTGGTGACGCTCGATGCATTGAAATAGCTGGCGCCGAGGGTCGCCTGGATCGGGCCGTGGTCGTAACTGAGCCTGAGTTCCTGCGAGAAGTCCTTGTTACGGGCCTGTGACAAGTAGCTGTAGTCGTAGTACTCGCGCCCGTCGGAAGCCGACGCCGCGAGCAGAGTGGTGCCCATGTTGTCGCTGTCCAACAAGGTCGCGTAAACTTCCTTGTTGTAGCCGGTCAGGCTCGAAAGGGTGAGGCCAGTATCGCCGATGTCGTAGTCGACGTTGACATGGCCATGGTAGAAGTTGCGTGCGAGACCGAAGCCGTCCAGCCCGGCCCAAGCTCCATCAAGAAACTCGGATACCACAGCATCATTGCTGTTGTTCGCCGAAGGGCCATTGGCAAGCTTGGGGGGCACGCCGCAGAATGAGGCATTGGATACGGCGGTGCCCTGGCCTTGGAGCACGGCGCTATAGCCAGTCAGCGTGCAGTTCGATTGCCCGGTGTGGACGATGCTGCCGTCACTGCCCACGACATCTTGCGACGTGATCAGGCCATTCGCGGCCGCGCCATCCTCGTCGCGGGAATACATGCCGAAAGCACGAATCTTGAGATTGGATGCCGGGGTCAGCGTGACGAATGCCGTATAGGACTGGCTTGACTGATCGCCGAGCGTGGAGCCGTTGTAGCTGTTCGTGTAAGACCCATCCTTGCTCCACTTTCCGGCGCTTAGCCGTATTCCCAGCAGATCGGACACGATCGGGCCTTCGATCTCGCCATAGACCTCATAATTGTTCCGCGTGCCAAGCATGGCGCTCGCCTTGCCGGCCAGCGAATCCCCCGGTTCACGGTTCACCACATTGATGGCGCCCGCAAAGGTCTGGCGGCCGAAGTAGGCTGCCTGCGGTCCCTTGAGCACCTCGACACGCGCCGGGTTGTTGATCGACGACAGACCCGTGGCCGAAGAGACCGGGACGCCGTCGATGAACATGGAGGCGGTTGACGTCTGCGGCGATGAAGAGGTGAACCCGCGGATGATCAACTGCGCATAGGAGCGATCGTTGCGCCCCGAATAGTTACCGTTGAGGTTGAAGCCTGGCGTTTGCTGCGCGAGATCAGAGAATGTCGCGATACCGCGCTGTGACAGTTCGTCCCCAGTAAGCGCGGCGATCGAGATCGGTGTGTCGAGAACCGATTCTTCCCTCTTTCGCGCCGAAGTGACGATGATATCCGGATTGTATGTTTCACTATCGGTGGACGACTGTGCTGCTGCGGGAAGCGAATAGGTGCTGGCGGTTGTGGCTAACGCAAAAAAGATATAACGCGATATATATTTTCTGTTCAAAATACTATTCGTCATAATATTTCCCCATCGTTCGCCGCAGAAGGTGAATTGCGGCTTGGTTATTTTGAGCCGCCTCCCTTCTCTCCCGACTTTTGTTTTTTCTCCCTCCCGCCAGAGGGGCGCGGACAGACGATAGGAATTTGATATGAAGATAAGCCATATAAGATTGGCTTTGACCGAATAGCGATCAACAAAGATGATCGGTAATAAGATTATGATATTTTCTCACTGGGCTAGACAGCCGTGATACCGCCAAAAACTGCAGAATGAGGGTGGGAGGTCAGGCGTATGCTCATGCTCGGATCGGCGCATCGCTAATTTTTATCCACCAGGCGAGCGGTACCTCGTCATGTCGCCCGTCAAGCCTGAAATTATTCCTGTTTCGCGAGTTGATGAGGCGAGCGCGGCGGGAACTGAAACGCCAGTTTTCCGGGAAAGTGGCGGGGAGGCGGCACGCTGCACAGAAAGCGCGGCGCCGGCAAGACGCCATCGATCATGGTTGTGCTAGTGCGGCTTTCGTACCGTAAGCTCTGGCTAAGTGCACTGACGGGGGCAGCAGTCTGGGTGTTAAGTCCCGGCATCTGGTGGATCGGATCAGGATGCGTTGATCTGGGTCCGAGGTCAGATCATGCCAAACCGCATCTGTCCCGAGAAAGCGGGGTTCCGGTTTCGACGGCAGGTAAGCGAACAGGCTGCCGTTGCCGGTCAAGATGGTGTGGATGCGATAGACGACGGCTGCGAGCAGGTCTTCGAGGAGCTTCCAGCACGTTCGCCTGACGGCTTGCCTGACCGACTGGGTGACGACGAACTTGCTTTCGGCGGTCCGCACCGCGGGGATATCCGAAGAACTCTCTCACGCCGATCTGCTCGCGCATGCGTGCGTGAGGCTTGGAGATGCATCGAGATTGTTTCAGGGCTATGCGGAACGCGCACTTGTAGTTTCCCGGCTGGGCAAGGCACTACGCGAGATTGTCCGGGCGCTGGCCGAAGTCGTGCTGTTCCTGGTACCCGACAGAGGTCTTTCGTTCATGTTCGGTTTGGGTCTGATCTCTATCGGGGCGGTGGAGGCGATTGATGCGCATTTTGGTTATAGAGGACAATCGCACTCTCGCCGACGAGGTGGCTCGGGCCTTGCGCGCCGAAAATTTCGCGGTGGACCTTGCGTTCGACGGGGAGGATGGCCGTCACCTCGGCGCTACCGAGAGATATGATGCGGTTGTGCTCGACCTTGGATTGCCGAAGATTGATGGGCTGACTGTCCTGCAGTCGTGGCGTACGCACGGCCATGACCATCCTGTTCTTATCCTCACGGCGCGCGATGCCTGGGCGGAGAAAGTCGCAGGCTTCAAGGCCGGGGCCGACGACTATCTGATCAAGCCGTTCCGCGTGCAGGAGTTGATCCTGCGGCTGCGTGCCCTTGTCCGGCGGTCCAGCGGCTACGCCTCCAGTCGGGTGTCTTGCGGGCCGTTGATTTTCGATGTGCAACTGGGGCACTTCGAGATGGACGGATTGCCTGTCCGGCTTACCGCTTTCGAATGGCGGGTACTGTCGGCCCTGATGTTGCGCAAGGAAACGGTTGTGGAGCGGCGCGAACTGCTGGATCGCGTTTACGAATATGATGCCGACGTGGATTCCAACTCGCTGGAAGTGATCGTTGGGCGATTACGACGCAAAATCGGTGCGAACATGATCAAGACCATTCGTGGGCGTGGGTATCTGTTGTCCGATGACCCAGGCTGATCGGAGAGCTTTCTAACGCGGGAGATTTAGCGTGATTTTCAGGCCGCCCAGCGAGGCACGGTCGAGAGCCAGCGACCCCCCGTGCAGTTCGGCCAGTTCACGCGCGATCGGCAGGCCAAAGCCGTGTCCTTCCGCTCGCTCGTCCAGACGACGGCCTGGAACAAGAGCCTCTTCGATGGCCTCGCAAGTCAGGCCGGGGCCATCATCCTCGATGATGATGCTGACCATTTTCCCCGATTCCAACACTGAAACGCGGATTAGGCTAGATGCCCATTGCCAGGCATTGTCTAACAGGTTGCCCAGAAGTTCGGCGAAATCCTGTTTATCGCATTTCACTGCCATGTCCGGCGCAACGGCCGCAACAAACGTGATCTGTCGTTCCGCGTGGATGCGGCCCAATGCCAGTACCAGTTCGTCCATGCTTGCAGCAACCGACACCGGAGGTCCTCCAGCGAAGCCGGGTGAGGCTGCGCGGGCTCGGCCGAGATGATGACGGATGGCGCCGTCGATCTGTGACACGAGCTGCGCCAGTTGGCCGGAGGCGTCGCTTTCCAGTTCGGTGACGCGTATGCTCAGCGTCGCGAGCGGAGTCTTGAGGCTGTGTGCCAGATTGGAAACATGCCCGCGTGCGCGCACGAGAGCCGCTTCGTTCTCGTCCAGCAGAGCATTGAGTTCCTGGGTGAGCGGTGCCAGTTCGATGGGCTGCTGCTCGGGGATGCGGGCCAGTGTGCCGTTCCGCACCGCCGTCAGCGTATTTCGCAGACGGGCCATCGGAGCCAGGCCAAAGTGAAGCTGTACGAAGGTTCCGAACAGGAGCACCACGCTCAGCCCACCCAGAATCAGTAGTACGGGCGTCAGCGCATTGTTCAGCATACCGTCGAAGACGCGGCTCGGTGCGAAGGCGGTGATCCGGATCACCCCGGCCGGCGTTCGGTTTTCCAGCGTACGAACATAGGAATCTGCCGTCCGCCCGGCGAGAAGGCTTTCGTCGCCGCCACGAAAGTGGCCTTCGCGACCCGGCGGCCCTTCCCAGGCGATGCCGTTAAGCCGGGAAACATCGCGTGACGCATACGTTCGCGAGGGTGTCTCGATCACCCAGCCCCAGCCTCGTCGGTGTTGCGTGAACGGGCCAAGATCATCGAGCATGGCGACGTTGATCGTACCGTCTTCCTGCACGCTGCGAAGCAGCAAAGCGATCTGGGCATCGAGCCTCTCGTTGAGATTACGCCGGACCAGATCGTAAACCCCGTGGCGGATCAGCAGCGAAGCGACGAAGAGCGCGATGCCGGTAAGGACGACAGCCGCGATCAGCAGCCGCGAGCGGATAGAACGTGGGAGTAGTTTCATGTCGTAGCGATCGCGATCATCGGAAAGGTATTGCCCCATTGCGCTCGAAATCCCCAGTCCAATTATGGCCGATACAAATGTGCGACAAATGCAAACCACACCTGAACAAAGCGGTTCAGTCTGGGTCGGCCAATGTTCGCTATTAATATTCACTATCAACAAGTGGTAGTCACTGCCAGGCCGTGAGGGACAATGCAGAAGAAGTCGATCGCAAGATCGGGCACCTGTCAGGGTGAGGTACATCGCGCCGGTCGCCCGATCACCGTTCTCACTCTGCAAGAGCGTCGCGTCGTCACTCTCTTGCGGACGGGCTGTTGCGATGGCCTTGCAGCAAACGTACCGCACCTGGACTGCGCAGGCATTTCTGAAGAGCTTGCGCGGTTGGCGTGCAACGTGCGTGCGGCGGAGTTGAATGTATTCAGCCCGCAGTCCCGCTTTGTGAGCGATGACGAACTGGCGATCCTGAGTTGGCTCTCCATGCTGCAGCGGCCCTCGCAGACTTCGCGGTGGCGCATGGCCAACCCGTTCCAGGAATCCTTGTGCCGCTTTGCACAGGCGCTTCTTCGTGATGAAGGCCGCCTCCCGGCACGTTCGATGCTGGCGGAAGCAAGGCTGGAGCGGCTCGACTGCTTCCAGATCGAATTGCTGCCTGTGGATGCGGATCGGGCTTCAGGTCGACATGAGCCCGGTCGTGATATGCCGGGTCATGATATGCAGGGCGCGGCGGCAAGGGCCATCGCGCTGGTCGAGCAGCATCGCTTTGCCACGGCGTCGCAATTTCGTGCCCTGGGCATTTCCTCGCAAAAGCTCAGCCGCTTGTGTCGGCGAGGCTATGTCGAGCGGGTCTCGCTGGGGCTGTACAAGAAACCGGGTGCAATGGACGCGATGCTCGCTTCCTAGACCCAGTCATCGGCGCCGCGATCCATCGGCGAGACAACCATAACCAGGTGTATCCAAATCCAAGGGGGATCTCTTGTCCAATTCTCGTATTCGTCGTCTGCCTTCGCGGACCGCTCCGGCCTATCTGGCGCTGGCCTGCGTGGGCTTCGCGTCCGCTCCTGCGATGGCGCAGGAAGCCAAGGACGGCACTACGCCGAGCCTCGGCGGCGTGACCGTTTCCGATACCGCAATCGAAGAAACGCCTTATCGTACGCCCAAGGCAGATTCGCCCAAGTACACCGCACCGCTGCTCGATACCCCAAAGACGGTCATCGTGGTGCCTTCGCAGGTAATCCAGGACACCGGCTCGACCACTTTCGTCGAGGCTTTGCGCACGGTGCCGGGCATTACCTTCGGTGCGGGTGAGGGAGGCAACCCGCAGGGCGATCGCCCGCTTATCCGCGGCTTCGATGCGCAGGGTAGCACTTATATCGACGGAGTGCGCAGCGTCGGTGGTCAGTCGCGCGAGATCTTCGCGATCGAGCAGATCGAAGTGGTCAAGGGCAGCGATTCGACCATGGGTGGGCGCGGCAGCGCCGGCGGCAGCCTGAACCTCGTCAGCAAGATGCCGCACCTCGGCACTTCGGCGCAGGCGGATCTTAGCTACGGTACCGACGACTACAAGCGCGCCACGATCGACGCGAACTACCAGATCGGCGAGATGGCCGCGATCCGCCTGAACGGCATGTGGCACGATGCCGACGTCGCCAAGCGCGATGTCGTGACCTACAATCGCTGGGGTATCTCACCCTCGCTCGCACTGGGCCTTGGTACCTCTACCCGTGCTCTGGTGAGCTACTACCACATGCAGAGCGACGACATTCCCGATCCGGGCATCCCGTTCGAGCGCACCGCCTCGCAGGTCACGTCCACCAGCCAGCTGAACATCCAGCCCGCCGACGTGAAGCGCAGCACCTTCTACGGCCTTGCCAACCGCGACTTCCGCAAGACCAACACCGACGAACTGCTGCTGCGTGCCGAGCACGACCTGTCCGATACGATCCGCCTGCGCGCTACCGGCAAGTACGCCAACGTCAAGCAGGCCTACGTCATCACCCAGCCCGACGACAGCCAGGGCAACGTGCAGAACGGCCTGGTCTGGCGCCGTGCCAACACGCGCTGGAGCGACGTGGACTCGATGGTCGGCCAGCTCGACCTGTCGGGCAAGTTCGACACCGGCGCGATCGAGCATTCGTTCTCGACCGGCTTCGAAGGCAGCTGGGAACAGTCCAAGCGCGGCACCTACAACGTGAACACCAACGTCACGACCACCAACACCGCTGCCGCCCGCTGCAACGCCGCCAACCAGGCCGCGTTCAACTGCACCAGCCTGACCAACCCCAACCCCTATGATGCCTGGCAGAACGTCCAGACCAACGGGACGATCGTTCCGGTGGCGAAGAACGCCATCAGTGCCAAGACCGAAGCGACCACTTACGCGCTTTACGCCGCCGACACTATCACCGTGACCGACTTCCTGCTGGTCAACCTGGGCGCGCGCTACGACTGGTACGACACCACCGCGACCACCATCTCGGCGACCGCGCCTGCCGTGCTGCGCAACAAGGAGCACTTCTTCAACTATCAGGCCGGGCTTGTGCTCAAGCCCAAGGAGAACGGCAGCGTCTACGTCTCGATCGCCAAGTCTTCGACCCCGGCCGGCAGCATGCTGGGCGAAGGTTCGGAAGGCAACGCGCTTTCCTCGACCGTCGATCTCAAGGCTGAAGTGACCAAGTCCTACGAAGTGGGTACCAAGTGGTCGTTCTTCGATGATGCGTTCGGCCTCAACCTTGCGCTGTTCAAGACCGACACTGACAACGCCCGCATCACGGAAGACGGCGTCGTCACCTTCAGCGGCAAGCGCAACATCAAGGGTGTCGAAGTTGGCTTCAACGGCAAGCCCCTCCCGTTCTGGAGCGTCTTTGGCGGGTACACCTACATGGACTCCAAGATCGTCGACGGCGGCAATTCGCTGAGCGGCGGCGTCTACGTGGACAGCGTCAATAACGGCAAGCAGTTCCCCAACACGCCGAAGCACAGCTTCACCGCCTGGTCGACCTTCGACATCGGCGAACGCTTCCAGATCGGTGGCGGTGCCATCTATAACTCGAAGCAGTACGGCGGCTACGGCACCGTGACGCTGAGCGGCACCACTTACACCATCACCCGCTCGATCCCCAGCTACTGGCGTTTCGACGCGATGGCGTCGGCAAAGATCACCGACAACATCTCGTTGCGGGCGAACGTGCAGAACCTCGCCAACAAGAAGTATTACGACAAGACCTACTCGACGCACTTCGCGACGATCGCGCCGGGCCGCTCGGCCTTTGCGACTCTTTCGCTGAAGTACTGACGACAGAGAATCCGTGCCGCCCCTGGAGGGGCGGCACGGAGCGTTTCGGCAATCGGCCGCAACCCGCTTTCGGGATCGTGCGCGAGATGCTATTGACGTATACGTGAGCCAGGCAATTCC
This sequence comes from Novosphingobium sp., assembly GCA_047605225.1. Classification (GTDB taxonomy): domain Bacteria; phylum Pseudomonadota; class Alphaproteobacteria; order Sphingomonadales; family Sphingomonadaceae; genus Novosphingobium. The sequence goes on along the minus strand of JASGGD010000019.1, from coordinate 14,384 downwards.
CCATCGCTATCCGATCGGCATCGATCCGGATGACATCGACTTCATGGGTCATGTCAACAACGCCAGCTATCTGAAATGGGTACAGGCGGCTGTATCGGATCACTGGCGAGCGCTTGCTCCGGCTGACGCGATCACCCGGCATCTTTGGGTGGCGATCAAGCATGAGATCACTTACCGCAAGCCGGCATTTCTGGAAGATGACGTCATGGCGACGGTGCTTCTGGAAAAAGTGCAGGGTGCGCGCGCGTTCTATGAAACCGTCATTCGTCGTGGTGAAGAAGTGCTGGCCGAAGTCAAATCCAGCTGGTGCTGTCTCGATGCTTCGACCATGCGTCCGGCCCGACTGGCCCGGGACGTGATCCAGCAGTTTTTCATAGCCGACGAGCAGGAACGGTAACGGCTGGTCCCTGCGTGATCTGGAAATTATTTCGAACCTGTTCCGGGCAGGGATATGCCCATCCCGGTCGCCACCGCTCGCACGTCGGTGGCTGGCTGGACGAGCAGCCATTCTGAGGGCTTCGCGGCATTGATCGCAACGACAGCTCCCTTCGGGCAAAGTTTCAGGCAGTTGCTCTCGATGACAAGAAGGTCCGACTTTCGGCCCTTTTTACCTCCGGCCAATTCACGCAACTCTTTGGCCAGCGACGTCTTGCCCTTCTTGCCGAAGCCGCCGCCCACTTTCTTTGAGCACTTGCCGCAAACGAGCACGACGCATTCGGTCTTGGCTGCAATGGATCGGAGCATGCTTGCCATGTAGCGATGAAGCCTTGGGAAACCAATCGCTCTCGTCGCGATCATTGGCAAACGGTGATCATGATCTCCAGTCGCATGCGCCGTTATCCCGAGGGGCTGCCGGTGTCAGGCAGCCCCTCGGGATAAAGCAGAGCGCCTCCAAGCTTTGGTGCGCTGCATTTTCCGAGGCATCGAGCGTTTCTAACTGATTGGAGAATGCTCTAGAATCGGGTGCTTACGCCGACATTGACCGAGCGGCCCATGCCCGGAACCGAGCCAAGGTCGCCTGTAGCACCGTAGTCGCCCAGCGACATACCGCCGAGCGGCAAGTCGTAGCCTTTGTCGAACAGGTTTCTGGCTTCGAGAGTCAGCTTGATCCCCTGTGCGAGTATCGGGAGGGTATAGGCTGCCCGAATGTTCACCAGCGCATAGCTATCCGTTCGCGGTTCGTTGCGGGTGGCATCGACGCGGTTCTTTTCGGCTACGAAGGCGATGTCCGCTCCGGCTTCGAAGGCCCCGATCCGGTGATCGAGGGCCATCTTCAGGTTGAACGGCATCTGGCGGTAGAGCGGCCCATTGTCGCTGAGGTTTTGGCCATGAATCCATGCGGCGACAGCGGTAAAGCTGGTTTCGCTGTTGGCCGTACGCTGCAGCGGGACGCTGGCACTGGCATCGACGCCGTAGAACTCGGCCGCCTGGTTGGCGAACTGCAATTGTACGAAGCCGCTTGGCATGCCCATCATGTCGGTGAGATCCCGCAGATAGACCGCGTCGATGTAGTCTTTGACGCGGGTGTAATATGGCGACACCTTCAGCGTTGCACCGCTTTCCGTCGTCAGGCGCAGGGCTGCGCTCACGGTGTCGGCCTTTTCAGGCTTCAGGTCGAGGTTGCCGACATAGCCGTTACCGTCGCCGTACCAGCCGATCATCTGGCTCGACATGGCGCCCCGGCCCCACGAATAGCGCTCGTAGAGGTTGGGCGAGCGGGTCTTGTGCGCATACCCCAGTTCGACAGCTACGGACCGGGATGCCTGCCAGCTCAGCAGTGCGGTCGCGCTCCAGTTGTCGTCGGAGCGCTTGTGGCTGACGGCATTGAATGCCTCGGCTGCCATGGCATCGTCCATGTTCATCATGTCTGTGCCGTAGGGGCGGACGTCGCCGGTGTTCATGGTCACCCGGTCGAAGCGTGCACCGATGAGTGTCGAGAGCGTATCCGACCAGTGCGATTCCCATTCGCCGAAGAGGCCGAAACGATCGCGTTTTCCATCGTTGATGTTGAGGTAGGTGTCCGGCCCCATCATCATCGATCCGGCGACCGGAGGCCACCAGTCCGCCATCCATTCGTGGTGGTAGTCGCCGCCGACGCGCAGCATATCATGGGTTGTCAGCGGTAGGTTCACCTTGAGAGCCGAGGTGAAGCTGTGCACTTGGGTATTCATCGGCATCGTGCCGGGCTGCTTGTCGGCGAGGAAGTCCATCTCGTGATCGGTGTCACGGTAACCTGCGGTGAAGTCGACGTCACCCCAGGTGAACACACCTCGGTAGCGGCCGTTGAGGAACCAGGAGGTGTTGGACGTCATGTCCATGTACTGGTTCGGGAACGCTTCGTATGGGGCGAAGTGATAACCGCCCTTGAGTTCGAACAGGCCCGCGCCGGTCTGCGCTGCGAGGGCAAGCTGATGGTCGGTCTTGGCGAACTCGGTCGAGCGTACATCGCCCTTGCCGCCGCCGCCTTCGTAGTTGCCCGATTGCGTGTAGGAACCGGTGTAGGTAGCGCTCAGGTGCTTGCCCGCGACGGTCAGCGACATGCCGCCGCCGAAGCCGTCGCCGTTGCTGCGGTAAAAGCTGGACAGTTCGCCGGTCATCAGCAAGCCGCCTTCGACAGCAAAGCGCGGCATCGGGCTCTCGACGCTGATCACGCCGGCGATGTTGTCGCCTCCCATGCTGACCGGCGAGACGCCGGGGATGACCGCGATCGTGCCGATAGTCTGCGGATCGGTGTAGGACAGCGGCGGATTCATGTCGTTGGGGCAGGCGACGTCAATCGGCATGCCGTCCACGACGATGCGTACTCGCTGCTCGCTGAGGCCGCGCAGTGCCGGCATCGAGGATACCCCGCCTCCCGTGGCCACGCTCACGCCCGGAATCCGGGTGAGAATGGCGGCCGTGTCGCTGGTCGAAACGGCGTCGCGGCGCAGCCGATCGGCGTTCACGGTAGTGCCGGTGAGCGGAGCCGTGGCGATGTTGCGAACTGCCGAGTTCAGATCGGTGTGGATGACGGGCAGCGTATCCGCACTGTCGGGGGAGGGGACTTCGGCGCTGATTTCCTGCGCGGCAAGAGCCGTGGGGACGAATGCGAGCGCCGCAGCAATCGCGATTGGGGATGCTTTCATTGTACTGGGTAGCCCTGTTTGCCGCGCGCGTCGCATGGTCTGCGAGCGGGCGGGACCTGGAATGTACGCAAGCCTTGCCGACGGCGCGGTCGGCATGGGCCTGCAGGCATCAGGTCAGGCCGGAGGGCCTCTCAAGGGCGGGCGCAAATGGTCCGCAGATGCCCAGAGCGTCGGGCGCAGGCGAGCCAGCCCGAGCGCCATGATGAAGGCGATGGCCAGGGCCAGCAGTATCGGGTCGGCACCGCTCAGGGCATGCATGGACAGCGCCGCAAAGGGGCATTCGCCCTTCGCCGGTTTGCCCGGCAGGGGATCCATGCCGTTCTTCAGCGGCACGATTATCCGTACGAGATCGCTACCGCCCGTCGCATCGTTGCAGATCTTGACGGTGAAGGTGCTGTGGTCCTGTCCGATCATGAACCCGGTCGGCACGAACAGCTTGAGGCAAAGCGCCAGCAGGACAAGTATGATAGCTTGCCGGTAGTGCTGCTGGAAGTAGTTGCGCGCAGTCCCCATCGATCGTGCCCATAGCTCCCGAGCCCGTGTCTGTCACCAGGACATTATGCCCCCATGTCATGCGTCTCGGCGGACGAAGAACTCCACCGGCATCGTAAGTTCCTGTGGGTCCGACCGATCGGCGGGGATCGCCGGCAAGGGCTGGGATCGGTGCACGGTGTCGAGCGCGGCCTTGTCCAGCGTCGCGTTACCGGACGATCGTACGACCGAAACGGCCATTACTTTGCCAGACCGATTCATGGTAAATCGTACGTAGACGACCCCCTGTTGCCGGGCGGCGCGGGCGCGGGCAGGGTATCGACGAAACCGCTCTATATGCGCAAGTAGGATGCCTTCCCAGTCTGGCCGGTCTTCGCTGGACAGCCGGTTGGCGACGGGCGCGGCAACGCTCTTGGGGGCTCGTGTCTCCGGCACGGGAGGGCCGGGGGCGGGCGCCTCCACCGGCTCGCGTGGTGGAACTGCGAGTGTGTCGGTCGGGGAGAGCCGCAGGAGCGCAGGAGGAGCGAAAACAGGTGGTGGGAGGGCGACTTGTGTCTTCTGCCGCTCCACCTGCTCCGGGCCGGGCGCTACGTCCTCCATGGGGTCGGGCGGAGTGGCGGCCGGAGCCAGGTCCACCGCCACCAGCGACTGAGAGGTCGATCGCGGCGATGGACGGGCGAATTTCCAGACGACGAGGCTCGCCGCGAGCAGCAGGGCAAACACCAGTGATGCCCCGGTGATACCGCCCAGCCGCGTGCGCCAACTTACCGTGCACTCGCTGTAGCGGGCAGAATGGGAACGCCATCGCGCCGGGGATGGTCCTCCGTCCCCGCGCACGAGCGTCATGATCACCGGAGACGGCACCAGGCAGTCCCCGTCCGATGTAACCGGCTCAGGAAATGTGTGCATCGACAAGGAATTGCACCCGCGCGAAGGCGGCCTGGGCACCGGTGACGGCGCGCTCCTCGCTCTCTGCGTCCAGGTCGATGGCGTCGAGGGCGGCAGTGAAGTTGCGCCATTGCGCGGCGGGTCCGTCGGCAGCAGGCGCGAGATGACGGCCTCCGAAGCTGTCGGAAAGACCTAGCTTCGCCACTTCCTTGCGCAGCAGTGCCGCACCCATGTTCGAGCCTTCGGCCACATAGAGCCACCCGAGCGCGGTCGGGATGTCGATCCCCGCCGAAGAGAAGGCGGGGGGCGTGTCGGTGCGCGGAACCGGCACGCCGATGTCGACAAGGTCGGCGAGGATCAGCGGCAGCCGCCGCCGTGCGGTCAGTCCCGGCAGCAGGGCCTGAAGCCGGGCATCGTCATAAAGCGCATCGACGTCCCGGTGGAACAACGCCTGGACTCCGGCGAAACGGCCGTAACCTTCAACGCTGGCGAAGGAGGCTGCCGCCATGATCGCGGTGTCGAGCCGGTCGTGCGTGCTGCTGGTGCGTGCCTTCAGCCTTCTGGCGCGCGAGGTTTCGAGAATGTCCGTGGTCATTGGGTCTCCTGAGGATGGGAGTGAAAACAGGTTCCGACACGGGTGACGTCGGCGTCGTCGAGTGTGCCTGCCTGCCAGCGCAGGGAAAGCCAGCCAAGCAGGTAGTCATACCGCGCGCGGGAAAGGTCGCGCAGTGTCTCCAGCCGCTGCCGCTCCGCATCGAGGGCGTCAAGGTTGGTCCGCTCTCCACCGAGGATGCTGCGGCGGGTGGCCTCCAGACGGCCAGCAGCGGCATCGGCAGCGCGGGCGTAGGCGTCGATCCGGCGGGGGCTCATGGCGACAAGGTTGTACTGCTTCTCCAGATCCTCGCTCAATTCGTAGGTGGCGGCGGCAAGTTTGTGACGGGCTTCGTCGAGCGTGCTGCGAGCCTGGCTGGTCGCTGCGGAGACGCCGCCGCCGGAATAGAGCGGCATGCGCAGTTGCACGCCCACGGTCTGGGTGCGGTAGTGTTGGCCGATCATGTTCTCGCCCTCGGAATCCGACGTGCGGTGCCGGGCAAAGACGGCGACGGTGGGCAGCCCTCCGGCGCGTTGCTGGTCCACTTGTGCTTCGGCCGCGGTGACCATGCTGCGCTGTGCGGCAAGTTCGGGGTTGTGGGAGACAAACTGCTCGCGCCAGAAATCGAGCGGTTCGGCCGGCCCTGCGAGTACGGGCAGGCAACTTGTGTCGAGTGTGGCCGGAGCGCCGGGAACGATGCCGGTCAGCATTCGCAGGCCGTTTCGGGCACTGCGCAGGCGGTCCTGCGCCTCCAGTGTCCGCGCCTCGGCGATATGCTGTTGCGCTTCGACTTCGGCGCGGTCTGTGCGGGTTCCTTCACCCAACGTCACGAAGCGCTCGACGCGGCGCAGGTCCTCGTCGAGCGCGGTCACTTGCGCCTCTGCAAGTTGAAGGTCATCGAGGGCGTAAAGGAGGTCGCTGTAGGCCTGAAGCACCCGCACCGCGAGAGCCTGCCGCGCGCGCTGTCCGGTTGCCTCGCCGGCTTCTCCGAGCGCGACCCCTGACCGGTAGCGTGCGCCAGCCGCCGCATTGAACAGCGATTGCGACAGGGTGAAGCTTGAGGAATAGCTGTCGTAGGAGGCCTCGTTGGTCACTCCCCCTTGCGTAATGTCCGACCAGTTCCGGGCGCGGTCGTAGCTGTAGCTCAGGCTCGGCCGCAGTGAGGCGCGGGCGATGGCGCGCTCCTGCGCATCGGCACGCTGGCGCGCCTGTGCGGCAAGCCAGGTCGGGTCGGCCTCGAGCGCCAGTTCGTAGGCACGCAGGAAATCGATGGGTGGCAGCACTTCATTTGCGGGAACAGCCTGCGGGCGGGCGGCGAACGGCAGGAGGCTGCAGGCAGCCAGTGCCAGAGAGATCGTCAGGGCCACGGGCTTGCGCTTCACTTGTCACTCCACGCCGTGCGCAGGCGATCCCGCAGCGGCTTGAACAGGTAATTGAGCAGGGTGCGTTCCCCGGTGCGGACGAAGACCTCCACCGGCATGCCCGCCCGTAGCGGCTGATCGCCGAGGCCGAGGCGCGCAAGTTCATCGGCGCCGACCCGGATGCGCACTCGGTAGTAGGGTTGACCGTCCTTCTCGTCCTCAAGCCGGTCGGCGGAGACCTGTTCGACCTTGCCCAGCAGGCGCGGGGTGGCGCTGCGGTCGAAAGCGGTGAACAGCAAGTCGACCGGGAGGCCCCCATGCACCTTGTCGACGCTGCCGACGGGCAGTTGTCCCTCGACGATCAGCGGGGCGGCATCGGGTACGATCTCCATGAGCCGGCCGCCGGGCTGCACGACACCGCCCACGGTATGCACGGTGAGGCCGACGACGCGCCCGGAAGCCGGGGCGCGAATTTCGGTGTGGCGCAGTTCGAAACGCGCCGCATCCTGCTTCGCCGCCAGCGACTGCGCTTCCAGTCGGGTGTCGGCGAGCTCCGCGCGTACCTCCTGCTGCCATGCCTCGCGACGCTGGTACAGGCGGGACTGCAGTTCCGCCGCCTGGCCGCGCGCCTGACCGATCGTGCCGAGATCGCGCGAGATGTCACTGTGGATCGAGGCGCGCAGTCGTTCGGTCTCAAGCAGGCGGTTCCGCGGTACGTAGCCTTCGGCGGCAAGCTGGCGCATGTTTGCAAGTTGTTCGTTCATCGCGGCCAGTTGCTGGCGCTTGTCACCGATGGATGCCTGCAGCCCCGCGATCAGGGCGTGCTGACCTGCGATCGACTGACCGATCCCCGTGAGTTCGCCTTGCAGCGCGGCATGGCGGCTGGCGAAAAGCTGGCGCTGCAGCGCTATGGCTCCCGCTACGTCAGGGTCGTGGCCGGCTTCGAGGTCGGCCGGGAACTGCGGCGCCGGAAGACCGTCGCGTTCGGCGAGCAGCCGGGCCTCTTTCGCGCGGGCGGTGACATGCTGGATCGCGACGCTTTGCGCCTCGGCTCCGGCGCGGGTGGGGTCGAGGCGGACGAGAAGCTGGCCTGCCCGTACGCGGTCCCCCTCTGCCACGGGCAACTTGGCGACGATGCCGCCGCTCTGGTGCTCGACCGCCTGCCGGTTGCCGGTGACGATGACTACGCCGGGCATCGGCACGCCGTTGTCCAGGGGCGCAAGGGCGGCCCACAGCAGGAAACCGCCGAAGCCCAGCACTAGCAGCCACCAGCCCCACCGTCCGGGGCCGCGCGAGGGCTCCATCTCGGCGACGTCCTCCAGTGCGAGGTCGTCAGATGAGGGCATCTCGGCAGGCTTTGCGGTGCGGTTTAGGAACTGGCGCCATTGCGCCCAGGCATTGCCTTTGCGCTCGGCCAGATCGGTGTCGAGTTCGGTGTCCATCATGTTCCTGCTCCGACGACCGGCCCGGTGAACGTACCCGCCAGCGGCACGACGAGGCCGGTGGGGCGGGCAGGGGGTGTCGTTTCCGATTTCGCGCCGCCGCCGCGCATCCGTGCGATGACCTCCCCGGTCGGACCGAAGGCCTGCGCGCGACCGTCCCGCAGCACCAGCAGCCGGGTCGTGATTTCCAGAACGCGGGGCCGGTGGGTGACAAGGACTGTCGTCACCCCACGATCGCGCAGGCGGCCGAGCGCCTGCAACAGGGCCGCCTCGCCCGCTTCGTCGAGGCTCGCGTTGGGTTCGTCGAGTACGACCAGGCAGGGGCTTCCATAAAGCGCCCGTGCCAGTGCGATGCGCTGTCGCTGGCCGCCCGACAGACCCTGCCCGCCGGGGCCGAGCCGGGTGTCGTAACCTTGCGGCAGGCTCAGGATCATCTCGTGCGCGCCGGCCATTACGGCGGCGTCGGTTACCAGCGCCGGATCGGCTCCATGGTCGGCGAAGCGGGAGATGTTCTCCACTACGCTTCCCGCAAAAAGATCCACTTCCTGTGGCAGATAGCCGATGTGCGGGCCGAGGCGCTCCTTGTCCCATTGCGTGATATCGGCGCCGTCAAGACGGATCTTGCCCGCCCGTGCCGTCCAGATGCCGCCGACGAGGCGCGCCAGCGTCGACTTGCCCGATCCGGACGGTCCGATAACCCCGAGCATGTCTCCCGCCTCCAGTGCGAAGCTGACGGCGGAGAGAGCGGGCGCCGCCGTCTTCGTGCCGGGTGGAAGTGCGGTCACCGCTTCCACCCGCAGCGCACCCTTGGGCACAGGCAGAGGCTGGCGTTCCGGCCGTACGGGATGAGCCGACAGCAGTGCGCGCAGGCGGTGCCATGACAGCCGCGTGCCCGCCCATTGCCGCCATGCCGCGATGAGCTGATCCACCGGGGCGAGGGTGCGACCCATCAGGATCGAGCCGGCGATCATCATGCCTCCGCTCATCCGTCCCTCGATGGTCAGCCAGGCGCCGAGGCCCAGGACCAGCGACTGCAATGCCAGCCTGACGGTGCGGGAAATGGAGCCGATGAGAGCGTTACGCTCGCTGGCGATGGCCTGCCGCCGCACGTATCCGCGATGCGGTACGCGCCACAGATGGAACAGTCGCCCGAGCATGCCCATGGCCTCGATCGCGTCCGCGTTGCGCAGTTGCATCTCGACGCCCTGGGTAGCCTGCACCGAAAGCGAGCCGGCCTGCCTCAGAAGATCATGCGAAACCCGGTCGTTCAGCCAGGCGAGCGTGGCCAGAACAACGATGCCGCCGAGCGCCAGCGCGCCGATCCACGGGTGGAAGACGAACATCACCAGCAGAAACAGAGGTGTCCAGGGGGCATCGAAGAAGGCGAAGACGGCGTTCCCGGTCAGGAACTGCCGGATGCCGTCGAGATCGCGCACGGCCTGCGCGGCATTGGCCTGCCCACCCGCAAGGCCGCGCTCGAAGGCCGCCTGGTGGACGCGGCGGGCGAGAAGGTCATCGATCCGTGACCCGGCGTGGATCACCACGCGGCTGCGGACATATTCCATCGCGCCCATCAGCGCGAGCAGCCCCAGCAGCATCACGGTCAGCATCGCCAGCGTGAACAGGTTTCCCGAAGCGACCGCGCGGTCGTACACCTGCAGCATATAGAGCGAAGGCGCGAGCATCAGCAGATTGGCGGCCGCGCTGAACGCTGCGATGCTGCGGATGCTTGTCCGCAGACTGAGGACGGCTGCGCGGATTTCGTCGTCCGGCGTTTCTGTAGATGGCATCGATACTGTCCGATGGGAGCAATTTTGCCTGTAAGGGCAGGGTCGGGATGACGGGCGCGCCGCCATCCCTTCCGTGTCCCTTCTCGCGAAGGTCAGGCGGCGAGCAGCAGCTCGGATTCCGCCGCCAGCGAAGAGCCGGTAAGCTCCGCCAGGCTGTCGGTGACGTCGATGCCCTGTTCGCCGAGCAGGGTCAGCAGTTCGGTGGCATCGCCTTCCATGAGGCCGTAGATCGCCTCGTGAATGGCGTTGTCATGACCGTCGGCCAGCGCGCCGGTGATGCCGGTCGAGAAGTCGATGGTCAGGAACAGGTCGTCGGCCAGCCCGTCGTTGTCGGCGTCGGTATAAAGCGCGATCGAATCGAGCGTCCCGAACAGAGTGTGCGTGTCCGGCGGGGTGGGCGAGGCGGGGGTGTAAGTGGCGTTGAAGTAGTAGTAGAGGTCACCCGTGGCCACGAACTTGAATCCGTCCGCGTCCGACCCGAAGGAATAGCTGCTCCCGCTGATCGGGGTTCCGAACAGCGTTGGCCAGGAATTGTCGGCCGTCCCCGAGAATGTCCCGGTGATGTTGGTGTGTGAACCCGTGAAGTAGCTGGTCCATTCGTTCAGCACGTCGCTGAGCGAGTCGCTCAGGACATAACCGAGCGGAAGATTGTCCTCGTCAGCGGTAAAGGTAACGGACATCGTTCTTCTCCTGCAGTATGCTTCAGGGAGGCGACGCGCGGAAGGCGCGGCGCTATCGTGATGGAGATGATCGGCCGCTCATCTCCCATGCGGTGTTCAGCCCGCATGTCGGGGGGACGAGGACGCGCTCCGGCGGCGGATGCGCGTCCCCGGCAAAGGGGTTGTTCTTCAGAATGTCATCTGGATGCCTCCGGTGAGGGTGCGTCCGGGGGCGGCGACCATGGCCATGTAGTCGCCCTTGCCGTCGATGTAGCGGCGGTCGGTCAGGTTCTCGATCGAGGCGAACAGGCGCAGCCGGTCGCCGATGGTGAAGCTGCCGAACCAGTCGAGCGTGACATAGCTGGGCCATACGTCGTAATCGACGTTGTGGAGCAACCCGCCCGCGCCGCTGTAAGTCAGGCGCAGGCCGCTATCGAGCCGCCGGTCGAACAGCCGCAGGCCCGCCGTCGCGGTCACCTTGTCGATCGGTGTACCGGCAACACTGTTGAACGGGGCACCGGGAACGACCTGGGCTTCGGCCCATTCCGCCCATGAGGCATAGCCGGCGTCCTGCGCCATCTGCGCCTGCTCGGTCAGCGAACCGTCCTCGTTGGGCTGGTCCAGCTTGCTGGTGCCGGCGCCCACCGGGTAGAGGTCCTGCGTGAAAGTGTTCGTCTTGCTGGTGTAGATCGTCGCTGCGGCGCCGGCGTAGAAAACCCCCGCGTCGTAGCGCGCCTCGATCTCCAGCCCTTCGAACCGCATTGGCGTGCGATTGTTCACGAACATGACGCGGCCCAGCCCGACCGAGGTGTCCATGTTGTCACCCGGCAGGTTGTTGGTCATCGAGGTGAAGAGATAGTCCTTCGCCCGCGTATGGAAGTAGCCGAGCTTGGCGAAAAACACGTCGTTGCCCGTGAAGACACCGTCGAACGTCAGGTTGGCACCCAGTTCCCAGGTAGTGGTCTTTTCCGGATCGGCATAAGGGTTGGAGAACATGCTGGAGATCGGATCGCCGGGGTGACCACCGGTCATCAGGCTCTCGTTGATCGCGGGCGGGCGCCAGGACTTCGCCCAGCTGCCGTAGAGTTCCAGCCAGGATGCCGGCCGCACCGCCGCCGAGAACGACGGCAGCAATCGCCCCTGCGAGCGATCGACCTCGTACTCGTAGAAAGCGATAGAATCCGTCCAGCTGGGTGAGAAGCCGGTGTTCGTGGTGTAGCCGCGCGGATAGTTGCCGGCGTCTGCCCAGGCCGCCAGTGCCGCCTCGCCCTGGGTCAGCGCTATCTCGCAGGCCTGGATGTTGCGGGTGCCGGTCGGCGTGCCGTTGCAGCGCAGGCGGCTGAGGAAGACTTCGAAGCGCGAGGTGTATGTGCTCGTCACGCCGCGGACCTGGGTGTCACCCTTGAGCCAGTAGCGCTCGTAGCGAAGCCCGGCGGCCAGCGTGAACAGGTCGTTCTTGGCCTCCAGATTGGCGAAGGCAGTGCCCATGGAGCGGCGGCCGCGCGGGTTGAGACTGTCACCCTGGCCGTACTGGTTGTAAGTGTCGATCACCCGCCCTTCGCGGTCGATCGTCACATCCGACTTTGCCTTGTCGCGGTAGAATTCGACGCCGTAATTGGCGGTCAGGGTCGTGCCGTGGCCGAGGTCGAAGCGTGAGGTGTTGTCGAACTGGATGCCGTAAGTGCGGGTCCGGATCAGCTGGTCGGAACCGTAGCCGTAGCCGCAGTACTCCTCCCACTCGACGGTGATGTCCTCCTGCTCGCAATGGCCGTATTCCCAGGCCAGAACGACCATGCCCTGCGCCGCAGCTTCGGACGGGTAGCGCGCAGCGGTATAGTTTCGGTTTCTCGTGTTCGCGACGTAGGCCTTGAGCCTGAGATCGATCCAGTTGCCATCCGGCTTCCACGTATAGTCGAAAGCGAAGTTTTCCGACCCTATCCGCGAATTGCCGAGATCGGCCCAGGCCGATGAATTCTCGTCGAGCGAGCCGCTCAGGCTTTCGCTGACGTTCTCGTAGTCGAGCCAGGTGCCGAGATAGCTCAGCTGCAACTGGTGGTCGCCCAGCGTCCAGCGTGCCTTGGCCAGTGCGGATTCCTGTTTCTGGCTGGCGTAGCGGACGCGGTTGATGAGTTCGAGCCCGTCCTCGCCGACCGCCGACAGGTCATTGACCGAAGTACTGCCGTGGCGGCCGATGTCGTAGTCCCCGATTTCGCGGCGGGAATAGGCTGCGACAACCTCGAAGTTGTCGGCCAGCCTGCCCGCGATCGCCGCGCTGCCGAGGAACTTGACCCCGTTGTCGCCGGTCGTCGCGCGCAGCCGCCCGCCGATGCGGTCGGTGTCGTCGGTCAGGATGTCTTCGGGGCCGATCGTGCGGAAGTCCACCGTGCCTGCGATCGCACCGGTGCCCTGCACTGTGTTGCGCGGACCGCGCTCGATAGTGACGGCGGTAATCAGTTCCGGATCGACGTACATCTGGCCATTGCGCTGCTGGTGGCCGTTCTGGACGAAGTTCTGGCGGACACCGTCGATCATCATGTTGACGCGGCCGAAATCCTGCATGCCGCGAATGTTGATCGAGAGGCCGGGGTTGAGCCGGTTTACCGCACTGGTGACACCGGGAACCTCGGCGATGAGGTCGGCCGCGTGACGCGCGGGCGTGCGGTCCATCTCCTCGCGGGTGACCACACTGACGGCGCGGGGTGCGGCGAAGACCTCGTCTGCTCCACCCGCGGCGCCGCCCGAACCTGAGCGGGCCGGGCCGCCTGCACCGCCGCGTCCCTCGACACGCAATGGACCAAGTTGAACAGTGCCGTCGGCGCCTGCGGGCGCTTTCTCCAGCGTCAGGAAACCGCCTCTGGTGCCGTAAGTGAAGCCTGTGCCGGCGAGCAGGCGGCTGAGCGCCTGTGTCGCGCTCATCCGGCCCGTCACGCCGGGGGAGGTCCGACCGCGGATCTCATCCGCATTGACCGTGACTTCGACGCCTGATTGCTGGCCGAAATCCGCCAGTGCGTCCGACAACGATCCGGCAGGGATGGAATATGTGTGCACGGCCTCAGCGCTTGCGGCCTGTGCCGCCGCGACGTGCGGAAGCGCCATGGCGCCGGCTGCCGTGGATGCCAGCAGCGATATGGCCACTATGCGGCCGCACTTCGTTGAGCGTACTTGCCCGACCCCCAAACTCACTTTGAAAGACCCCCATCGTTGGACTGGCGAGCGTTATGCAAATGATATGCATTTGCATTAACTCCCTGACTGTTAAACGAGCGGGGCTGAGATTTTTCCGAAATTTTCCTGCAAAAAAGTTCGCATGGCCTTGAACTGCCGGCGGATCAGTCCGCCTGGACGATGGTGATCCAGGGGGTCACCGTGCGTACCGAAAGGCGATGCACGGCGGCAAGGCCACGCAGGGCGCGGGCCGGGTGGCGGGCATCGTAGACGCCTGTGACCCGCTCCGAATCCAGCCTTGTGCCCTGGGCGATGATGAGCCCCTTGTGCCAGGGGCGCAGCGCATCGACGACCTCGCGTAGAGGCCTGTCGCTTGCCACGATCCGTCCTTGCGTCCAGGTTGCGATCCGGGAAGGCTGGACCTTGTAGCGGTGGATCGGATGGCTGCACCCGGCATTTACCGCATCGCCTATGCGCAGATGCACGCCGGTCGTATCCCGCTCGCATGCGACCGCGACAAGACCGCGCCGCACCGCGACGGCGGCACCGTCTGCTTCCCGCCGCACCTCGAAGGCCGTGCCCAGCACGGTGGTGACGACATCGCCGGTCTTCACCCGAAACGGATGCGCGGGGTCTCGCGCGATGTCGAAATAGGCGGTCCCCCGCAGCAGGCGGACAGTGCGCTGCTCTTTCGTCACGTCGATCGCCACCGCGCTGCGGGGAGCAAGATTGAGCATGCTGCCGTCGGACAGTGCGATCACGCGCGCCTCTCCCGTATCGGTCATGACATCGGCCTGCATCCTTAGCAGCATGTCGGGTGCGGCGACCACTGCGAGGCATGCCGCCGCAGCTATCGCGGCGGCGGACACC
>JASGGD010000018.1:0-41846 GCA_047605225.1 Novosphingobium sp. | reverse complement strand
GCACCGGCCAGACGCTCGCCACCGCCCGAGACGGTGACTCGCATGACCGAAGTGCCGCCGATCGCCAGGCTCACCGTAGCCGCGCCCTGCACACCGGGCACCCCGCGCACGGCGGCAAGCGCGGCGTCCACCGCGGCGGCGTCGGGCGTCGCGAACTGGACCGTCACGGTCTCCACCGGAGCGCCCGATACGTCCTCGGTGCGAATCACCGGGATCGGCGTCGGCACAACCACGGGCGCCTCGCCCTTGGGCATCAGCTTTTCGCGCAGTTCGGCAAAGGCCCGGTCGAGCGCTTCTCCACCTGCGTTGATCGAGGGGTCGGGGCGCAACTCGCCGGTCGCCAGCGCTTCGCGGTAGAGGCCGTCGATGCGGGTCACTGCCTGCTCCAGCATGCGCGGCAAGTCCTGTTCACTCGCGGCATCCATGGTGAAGCCGCCGAGGAACTTGTTGTCCGGGCCGTAACGCGCGGTGAAGGTGCCCTTGATCGGACCGCCCGGCCACTGCCGCTCCAGCCGCGCGACGGGCATGACCACGTCGGAGGCGTCGAACTGTCCGAGCACGGTGCGCCACCACAGGCGGCTACGACGCGAGGTCTGTCCGGCTGTAAGAATCAGCGATTCGCCGCCCGAGCCGGTCGGTCGCACATAGTCGACCGGGCTGGCGGCGGCCTGGAACTCGGCCCATGCCCGCTGCCAGGGGCCGCGCACTTCGAAGACCTGCCTGACGCCGCCCGAATCGAGTACCGGGATCAGCAGCAGCGGCGCCGAGCGCGGACCAGCGCCCGCTCCCGCGCCGACATATTGTCCGGCCTTGGCCTTGTCGAAGATGACGCCGAGCGTCGCGATATAGCGCTTGGGGCCGACCTGTTCGTGGCCGATGACTACCGAGGTCACCATCGCATCGATCGATTCGACCGGCATGTCGGGGCCGCCCAGCTTCTTCCAGGCTTCCTTTTCCGCCAGTTTCCAGCCGTCGATCCGGGCCTGCGCGGCAGTCTTGGCGGTCACGTCGACGCTGATGCCGTTGACCTGGATGTCCTGCGAATTGGCGAGCGGAGCGATGCCGCGATCGCCCTCGATCTGCGCCAGAAGCTGGACACCGGTGATGCCCCCCACGGCCAGCGCAGCCGCGCCGCCCCACCATAACATGGCTCTGGAAGCGGCGCCCTTGCGGCTGAACCGCAGGCTTTTCGGAGAAATCGTGATTGCCATATCGAAACCGGGGGCCTTGTGCCCAATCGATGATGGAAATCCAAGTCACAAAGCGCTAGGCGCGCCGACATGTCCGACGATAACTCCCAGAAGAGCTATAGCTACGAGCAGGCCGGCGTCTCGATCGCGGCCGGTAACGCGCTGGTCAAGGCCATCGCCCCGCTCGCGAAATCCACCGCGCGCCCTGGCGCCGACGCAGAACTGGGAGGCTTCGGCGGCTTCTTCGATCCGCGCGCGGCGGGCTACAAGGACCCGTTGCTGGTCGCCGCCAACGACGGCGTCGGCACCAAGGTCAAGCTGGCGATCGACCATGACCGCCACGACCATATCGGCATCGATCTCGTCGCCATGTGCGTCAACGACCTCATCGTGCAGGGCGCCGAGCCGCTGTTCTTCCTCGACTATTTCGCCACCGGCAAGCTGGAGAACGGCGTCGCCGAGCGCGTCGTCGCCGGCATCGCCGAGGGCTGCAAGATCTCGGGCTGCGCCCTTATCGGCGGCGAAACGGCGGAAATGCCGGGCATGTACGCGGCGGGCGACTACGACCTCGCGGGCTTTTGCGTCGGCGCGGTGGAACGCGGCGAGCAGCTGACCGGCGACAAGGTCGCGGCCGGCGACGTGCTGCTGGGCCTCGCGTCCTCGGGCGTGCACTCCAACGGCTACTCGCTGGTGCGCCGACTCGCCGAGGACAAGGGCTGGAAGCTCAACCGCCCTGCCCTGTTCGATGCCGACACCCTGCTGATCGACGCGCTGATCGCTCCGACGCGCATCTACGTGAAGAGCCTGCTACCGTTCATTCGCGCGGGCCGTATCCACGCCCTCGCCCACATCACCGGCGGCGGCCTGCTGGAGAACATCCCGCGCGTGCTGCCCAAGGGCCTGCATGCCCGCATCGACGCCGATGCCTGGCCGCAGCCGCGCCTGATGGCGTTCCTGCAGGCGCAGGGCAACATCGAGCCGGGCGAGATGGCGCGCACCTTCAACTGCGGTATCGGCATGGTGCTGGCGGTCGCGGCGGACGAAGCCGAAGCCCTCAAGGCTGACCTCGAAGCCGCAGGCGAGACCGTCTTCACAATCGGCGCGATCGAGCCGGGCGAAAAGGGCTGCACCGTCGCCGGTTCGGCCGAGGCATGGTCCGCGCGCGCGGCATGGGAAGCCGTTCACTTTGGCTGAGAGGGCCAAAGTCGCCGTCCTGATCTCGGGCAGCGGCACCAACATGGCCGCGCTGCTCTATGCCAGCCGCGCGGCCGACTGCCCTTACGAGATCGTGCTGGTCGCGGCCAACGATCCCGACGCCAAGGGCCTGCGCCTCGCCGAAGCGGAAGGCGTGGAGACATTCGCGATCAGCCACAAGGGAATGAAGCGCCCCGAGCACGATGCGGCGATGGATGCGGCGATTCGCGCCAGTGGGGCGCAGTGGGTCGCACTGGCAGGCTACATGCGCATCCTGACGCCGGAATTCGTGGGCGGCTGGGAAGGCCGGATGGTCAACATCCACCCCTCGCTGCTGCCCAAGTACACCGGCCTCCATACGCATGACCGCGCCATCGAGGCGGGCGACAGCCATGGCGGCGTCACCGTCCACCTCGTCACCGCCGAACTCGACGATGGCCCGATCCTCGGCCAGACGCCGGTGGCGATCCTGCCCGGCGACACCGCCGACACTCTTGCGGGCCGTGTTCTGATCGCCGAGCACCAGCTCTATTCGCGTTGCCTCGCCGATCTCGTGACACGCGAAACCCGGCCCGAATGGCTGCTGGAGCAAGTGCGCGAACGCGCCCTCGCCCTGCCCGAAAGCGACGAGACGGTCAGCCACGGTATGGCCTGCTTCGGCGTCGTGAAGGGCAAGAAGTTCGCCTATTTCAGTGCCGACCACCATGGGGACGGCCGCGTCGCGCTTCTAGTCAAGATCAGCGGCGCCGACGAACAGGCCATGCTGATCGAGCAGGACGACGACCTCTATTTCCGCCCCGCCTACTTCGGAGACGGCTGGCTCGGCATCCGCCTCGATCGCGGCGACACCGACTGGGAGGCGATCGCCGACTGGCTCTGGCTGTCGTGGCGGGCAGTGGCGCCCAAACGGCTCACCGCGCTGATGGATGCGGCCGGGCAGTTCTAAAAGGTATAGCCCACCGAAAGCTGGACGATCGGGTAGACTTTGTAGTTGTCCACCTCGTTCTCGATTTCGGCGCGTTCGCGGGCCAGGTCTTCCTGAAACAGCGGGTTGCTCGCCAGTTCACCCGTGGCGACGACGTCTTCCGTCCGGGGCGTGCCGTGGAGCATCACGCCTGCGTCGAGGCTCCATGCAAAGCCCCTCTCCCGGTTTTGCGCGACACCCACGGTGAACGTTGGCGCGAAACGGCGGGCGCGGACCTTGCCTTCGATGGTGCCGATTTCTTCGGGCGTGTAGACCCTGTTACCGACCGTCACCGCCTCGCTCGGCGTGGCGACTAGGTCGATGCGGTTGCTGCTGACGCGGAAACCCGCCGATAACCGGAAGCCGTTGCGGAACGGATAGAGGTCTGCATTCGCGCCCCATGACCGCAGCTTGAGGTCGCCATGATAGTTGATGTCATCGACATCGACATTGTGGCCAAGCCCAAGGAAAGTCGCGGACGCCCGGACACCCACGATCGGCGAAGACCGAAACCCGACTTCCGGCCCGATACCCAACGAACCACCAGTCGCCGCGATAGTCACGCCGCCCGGTGCATCCTGCGCATGGCAGACCGATGGCAGCCACGATGCCATGAGCAGGCCAGTCACGCCTGCGATATGCTTGAACGTCATGCGGTCTCCTCAGGCCGCCCCGCATGACTGATCCTCACCGCCGACGGTAAATCGAGGCTTGCCGCGCCCTTCCGTAAACCTGCGTAACCCAGCCGGATCAGCGTCAGATTTCGGTGTAGTCGACTTGCGGCCTGCTCTCGCGCGTGCCGCGATAGCGTTTGTCGGGGTCTTGCGGGTCTCCGGCGATCAGGACGTAATCCTCGTGCACTTCCGTCAACGTGCCCGCGAAGGGGAAGCCTTCGAGGCTGCCGTTGACGCGGAAGCTGACGGTGTCGCCGACCTTGAAGGTCTTCTCGTCGAAGTTGAATTCGAACGGACAGCTCTCGCCGGTTTCGCCCATTCCCTGCATCGCGGATCTCCTCTACCGCAAGCGTACAGCAGTGAGCCGCGATGGATCAAATCGAAACTCGGCACACAGGCAGCGCCGTGCCGATGGATAGGCCGTCAGCGATGAGGCGTCGCTGCCCGCGCTTCGATTCCCGTGCCTGCCTTTGCGGGATCGGTATTCGCAACATGCGACATCAGCGCCGCTGCGCAGAACGACAGGGATGCCGCAATCAGGATCGTCTTGGCCATCAGGGTTTCCGATATAAGGAATTACCCGCAGACTAAGCCGCCATTACACGAGCGCCAAAAGAAAAAGGCCGCCGAAACCGGCGACCTTCTCCCGAATTACGAAGATTTAACCGTCAACTTCAGCCGACGATCTCTTCCGGCTTGAAGAAGTAGGCGATCTCGATCGCCGCGTTCTCTTCCGAGTCCGAACCGTGGACCGAGTTGGCTTCGATCGATTCGGCCAGTTCCTTGCGGATGGTGCCGGCGTCGGCGTTCTCGGGGTTGGTGGCGCCCATGATGTCGCGGTTGCGCTTCACGGCGTCTTCGCCTTCGAGCACCTGCACGACGACGGGGCCTGAAATCATGAACGAAACCAGGTCGTTGAAGAACGGACGCTCGGCGTGAACGGCGTAGAAGCCCTCAGCCTGTTCCTTCGACATCTGGATGCGCTTGGAGGCGACGACGCGCAGGCCGGCTTCCTCGAGCATCTTGGTGACGGCGCCGGTCAGGTTGCGGCGGGTGGCGTCGGGCTTGATGATCGAAAAGGTGCGGGTAACCGCCATGGGACTATTCCTTGCGATAGGGGCGTTATTGTTGCGCGCGCCCCTAGCCGGGAATGGGGTTGTCCGCAAGGTGGGCATTGCGGGCTGCCGCGAGGCCCACCCAGTCCGGCTAGGCAGCAAGCTGCCAAGCCTTCCGGCCCTCCCGCAAGCGGGAGGGCGATCGCGCCTTCTTCTCCCCTCCCGCTTGCGGGAGGGGCCGGGGGTGGGCCTTGATCCGCCCCTACTCTTCCGCCTTCTTCGCCCAGCGCCCGTCTTCCTGCGCCCAGTATTCCTTCTTCACACCTTCGCGCCCGCGCAAGTCGCGCCAGACCTCACGGGCCTGCGGCTTCGTTTCATCGTCGAAGAGGTAGAAAGTGCGCTCGAACGGCTCCTCGCCCTCGCACCACACGCCGTCGGCGATGACGAGAAAGCGGGCGCCGTTCGCCGGATCGGGAATGTCGGACAGGAGGATCGGCTGGCGATCCTCATGCCCCTCGCCCGTCTGGCCGTTGGCGAGGAAGCCGTCGGGCCGGTGCGACCACAGCGCCGCCGAGATCCGGGCGCGCTGCGGCTCGTCGGCGGAGACCACGAGTACGCGCCCTCCGCCCTCGACGATGCGCCGGGCCAGCAGCGGCACGACCGCATGGGCCGGGTCGCGGCTGAGTTCATAGAACATGACCTGCACCCGGCCGCGTCCTTGCTATCAGGCTTCGATCGTGTCGCGCACGAAGCGGTCGAGCAGGCGCACGCCGAAACCGGTCGCGCCCTTGTCCCAGGTGGCGCCGGGCTTGTCGGTCCACACAGTGCCCGCGATGTCGAGGTGCGCCCAGGGGGTATCGTTCTCGATGAAGCGCAGGAGGAACTGCGCCGCCGTGATCGAGCCGCCGAAGCGCGGGCCGACGTTCTTCATGTCGGCAATCGGGCTGTCGATCATCTTGTCGTAGGCAGGCCCCATCGGCATGCGCCACAGGCGATCGCCCGAGGCATCGCCCGCCGCGTTAAGATCGGCCGCAAGACCGTCGTTGTTCGAGAACAGACCCGCATATTCGTGCGAGAGGCTGAGGATGATGGCGCCGGTCAGCGTGGCGAGGTCGATCACCTTGGCGGGCTTATACTCGCGCTGCACCCAGGTCAGCGCGTCGCACAGGACGAGGCGGCCCTCGGCGTCGGTGTTGATGACCTCGATGGTCTGGCCCGACATGGAGGTGACCACGTCGCCCGGACGCTGGGCGTTGCCGTCAGGCATGTTCTCGACGAGGCCGCACACGCCGATGACGTTGGCCTTCGCCTTGCGCAGAGCGAGGGCGAGCATGGTGCCGGCCACCGCACCGGCGCCGCCCATGTCCCACTTCATGTCTTCCATGCCTGCAGGCGGCTTGAGGCTGATGCCGCCGGTGTCGAAAGTCACGCCCTTGCCGACGAAGGCGACGGGCTTCGCGCCCTCTTCGCCGCCGAGCCACTCTATGACGAGCAGGCGCGCGGGGCGAACCGAACCCTGCGCGACGCCAAGCAGCGAGCCCATGCCGAGCGCCGCCATCTCCTTGTCGTCGAGCACGCGAATCTTGAGGCCGGAACCGTCCATGCGCGCCTTGCAGCGCTCCACGAAGCTCTCGGGATAGATCACGTTCGCCGGCTCGGTGACGAGTTCGCGGGTGAAGGACACACCCTGCGCGATCGCCTGTTCGATCTCCCAGACAGCCTCGGTGCCCTCGGGCGCGCCGACAAGCGACACTTCGGCAAGGCTCGGCTTCGCATCGGCGGCCAGCTTGGTGCGGTACACGTCATGGCGCCACGAACGGAGCTGCGCGCCGAGCAGTGCCCCCGCCGCTTCTTCGGCCGAAAGGGCCGCGCCGGTGACGTCGAGCGTCAGCGCCGTCTCGCCGCTGGTGAGGTACTTGGCGACGACGGCCGCACCGGCCTTTTCCACCGCAGCCTTGCGGTCCTTCGCCGAAGCCTCGCCGATACCGGCCAGCGCCACGCGCACGGCTTTACCGCCGCGCTCCACGAAGCCTTCGAAGACCTGGCCCACCTTGCCGGTGAAACGCGCGCGCTTCGCACCTTCGGCCAGCACCGCTTCGAGGTCCGCAGGCACCGCGTCCTGATTGACGAGACGCGCGATGACACCTGAAGCCGACTCATCCGCCGCGCCAAGGAACTGGATCTTCATGGATTCTCCTGGATTTCCCCGGTGAAACGCCGATCTTGTGCGCTTCACCGCATGACTGGATTGCAGTTAGGCACAGGCGATGCGATAGGCAACCCATGCTCCCAGCCGTGCAGACCCCGCTGCAAGCCCCGTTCCGCCGCTTGCGTCCGCTTTCGCTGCACGCGCTCGCCCTCGGAATGGCGGCGTTTTGCGCACCCCACGCCGCTTTCGCGCAGGATGTGGCCCGCCCCGTCGATACCGGCCCGATCGCCGGTGCTCCCGCTGCTCCGCCGGTGTCCACCGGCGAGACCGAACCCGTCGCCTTCGAGGCCGACGACGTCCAGTACGAGCAGAACAGCGAAGTCGTGACCGCAACCGGCAACGTCGTCCTGCGCCGCCGCGACGAGAAGGGCCAGGTCCAGTCCGTCCGCGCCGACAAGGTCACCTGGAACCGCCAGAGCGGCAAGATCCTTGCCGACGGCAACGTCCGCATGGTCGATCAGGACGGCAACCAGCTCTACACCGAGCAGGTCGAACTGACCGACGAACTCAAGACCGGCATGATGGAGAACCTGCTCCTCGTCATGCGCGAAGGCGGCCGCCTTGCCGCGCTCAAGGGCGAGCGGATCGCTAACGGCGACGTCATTCTCAACAAGGCGGCCTACACCGGCTGCGACGTCACCGACGACGACGGCTGCCCCAAGAAGCCCAGCTGGCGCATCGTCGCCAGCCGCGTCATCTATTCCGACACGCAGAAGCGCGTGCGCTTCAAGGACGCGCGGATCGAACTGTTCGGCGCCGTGCAACTGCCGCTGCTCGGCCTGACCATCAGCACCGACGGTCACGCGGTCTCCGGCTTCCTGATGCCCGATCTCAAGTCGAGCCCGTCGAACGGCATCGAAATCGCGCAGTCCTACTACTGGAAGCTCGCCGAGAACCGCGACCTCACCGGCACGATTTCAGCCTTCACCCAGGCCGCGCCGATGGCGTCGATCCAGTACCGCGCGCTGACCGACAAGGGCGCCTACCAGATCACCGGCCTCGCTACCGCCAGCAGCAGGATTCCGATCTACAGCGGCACCGGCGAGGAAGTCACCAACGGTGAACGGTCTTTCCGCGGCTACATCTTCGCCAACGGCAAGTTCCAGCTGGACGACAACTGGAGCGTCACCGCCTCGATCCGCCGCGCCACCGACCGCACTTTCCTGCGCCGTTACGACAACAACCGCGACGACCGCCTGCGCTCGATGGTCGAAGTGGAGCGGATCGACCAGGACAGCTATTTCACGATCGCGGGCTATGCCACGCAGACCATGGTTGCCAGTCGCAGCCAGGGCCTGATCCCGGTGGCGCTGCCGATGATCGACTATCGCCGCCGGATCGACGATCCCCTGCTCGGCGGCAAGTTCGAACTGCAGGCCAACTCGCTGGCGATCAGCCGCACCGAAGGACAGGACACCCAGCGCGCCTTCGCCAGCGCGCAATGGTCGCTGCGCCAGCTGACCGGGATGGGTCAGGAGATCACTTTCACCGGCCTCGTGCGCGGCGACGTGTACCACTCTTCCGACAATGCGCTGACCACCGAGGACCTCTACCGTGGCCTTGCCGGCTGGCAGGAGCGCGGCACCGCTACCGCTGCGGTGGACGTGAAGTGGCCGCTGGTCGGGCAAGTCTTCGGCGGCACGCAAGTGCTGACCCCGCGCGTTCAGCTGGTCGCCACGCCGCACGTCAAGAACCTGTCGATCCCCAACGAGGACTCGCGCGCGGTCGATCTCGACACCGGCAACCTCTTCGCGCTGAACCGCTTCCCCGGCTACGACCGCATCGAGGACGGGGTACGCTTCACCTACGGTTTCGACTGGCAGTTCGAGCGGCCGCGCTGGCGGATCAAGACCACCGTTGGTCAGTCGGTGCGCCTCAGCAACCAGAACACCGTGCTGCCCGACGGCACCGGCCTGTCCAACAAGACTTCCGACATCGTCGGCCGTACCGAAATCCGCTATCGCGACTTCCTGAACTTCATCCACCGCTTCCGCGTGGACAAGGACACGCTGGCCGTGCGCCGCAACGAATTCGACGCGGTGATCGGCAATACCCAGAGCTATCTGGAACTGGGCTACACGCGCCTCAATCGCAACATCGTCAACGACATCGAGGACTTGCAGGACCGCGAGGAACTGCGCGCAGCGGGTCGTATCGCCTTCGCCCGCTACTGGTCGATGTTCGGCTCCGCCGTCGTGAACATGACCAGCCGCAAGGACAACCCGGAGTTCGGCTCCAACGGCTTCCAGCCGCTGCGCACCCGCTTCGGCGCGGCATACGAGGACGACTGTATCCAGATTTCGCTGACCTGGCGGCGCGACTACGTGGCGCTGGGCGACGTGAAGCGCGGCGACTCGTTCCAGCTCGGCTTCGCGCTCAAGAACATCGGCGGAGGCGGCTAACCCTTCGAGCTGCCGACGCATTCGCGCAAAGATTGGCACATTCCGGCAAAGCCGCTATCGGGTGTGCTCATTTTCAGTTAAGCCGCCTCCCGGCAGGTGTGACTTCGATAAATGCGGCGGCAATTCCCGACTTCGGGAATTCCCGCCGTTGATGCACCGGCCCCACGGGTCGGTCGAAAACGGGATTGATACAACGGTGCAAGCAGTTAACCGCAAGTTCCTCAAGCGCGCCCTCCTTTGCGTCGGCGGCCTCGCTGCGATGTCTTCCGCACTCACCGTTCATGCTCAATCCGCCCCGCAAGGCGAGATTTCGATCCCTGACGACGTGAAGATCTTCGGCAACGACAACCCCAACATGCGCCGCGCCACCGCGGTCGTGAACGGCGACGTCATCACCGGCACCGACGTCGACCAGCGCCTCGCCCTGATCGTCGCGGCCAATCAGGGCAAGATCGACGAAGAGGAAATCAAGCGCCTGCGTCTGCAGGTCCTGCGCAACCTCATCGACGAGACCCTGCAGATCCAGGAAGCCAAGGCCGCCGACGTCGCCGTCGACGATGCCGAGATCAACCAGTCCTACGCCCGCGTCGCGCAGCAGAACTTCGGCCAGAACACTTCGGCCATGGATGCTTACCTGAAGCGCGTCGGTTCCTCTGCGGATTCCCTCAAGCGCCAGATTCGCGGCGAGCTTTCATGGCAGCGCCTGCTCCAGCGCAACGTCCAGCCCTTTATCAACGTCTCGGACGACGAAGTGAACGACGTGCTGGCACGCCTCAAGGCCGCCAAGGGCACTGACGAGTACCGTCTCGGTGAAATCTACCTCGCCGCCTCGCCAGAAGCCCGCGATCAGGTCTACCAGAACGCCACGCAGATCGTGCAGCAGCTCAAGCAAGGCGGCAGCTTCGTCGCCTATGCCCGCCAGTATTCGCAGGCGAGCACCGCCTCGGTCGGCGGCGACCTTGGCTGGGTGCGCCTCGCGCAGTTGCCCACCGAACTGCAGGCCGTCGCCCGTGACATGGAATCCGGCCAGCTGGTCGGCCCGATCGAGGTGCCCGGCGGCTTCGACATCCTTTACCTGATCGACAAGCGCCAGGTCCTCACCGCCGATCCGCGCGACGCGATCCTCGCGCTCAAGCAGATTTCGCTGCCCTTCCCCAAAGGCGTGAGCGAGGCCGAAGCCGGCAAGCGCGCCGAGGCGTTCCAGAACGCGATGAAGGCGGCCAAGGGCTGCGGCGACGTCGACGGCGTGGCCAAGGGCCTCGGCGCGCAGGTCGTGACCAACGACCAGGTCAAGGCCCGCGATCTTCCTGCACAGATCCAGAACTCGATCCTGCAGCTGTCGCCCGGCGAGACGCTGCCGCCGTTCGGCTCGCTGGAAGACGGCGTACGCATCCTCATGCTCTGCGGCCGCGACGACCCGCAGACCGAGAGCGGCCCGAGCTTCGAGCAGCTTCAGGCCCAGCTGGAGGACGACCGCGTCAACAAGCGCGCGCAGACCTACCTGCGCGACCTGCGCCGTGACGCCGTCATCGAATACAACTGATCGGAACATGACGGCACCACTCGCCGTTTCGTTGGGCGATCCCGCCGGGATCGCCCCCGAAGTGATCGCCGAAAGCTGGCTGCGGCGCGAGGAAAAGACCCTCGCGCCGTTCTTCGTCGTTGGCGGCGCAGCTGTGCTGCGCGCAGCCGCAGCAACGCGCGGGATCGACCTTCCGGTCGTGCCGATCTCCGCACCCGACGAGGCAGCGGATGTCTTCGCCTCCGCCCTGCCCGTGCTAGGCGGCGAGGACTGCGCGCCGAAATTCGGCGAACCGACCATCGAAGGTGCGACGCTCGCCCTGCACTCGCTGACTATGGCGACCGCGCTCGCGCTGTCGGGCGAGGCGAGCGGCGTGGTCACCGGCCCGATCGCCAAGTCGAAGCTGGCCGCAGTCGGCTTCACCCAGCCCGGCCAGACCGAATTCCTCGCCGACGCCTGCGGTTTGCCCCACAAGGCAGCTGTGATGATGCTCGCCGGCCCGAGCCTGCGTACCGTTCCCCTGACCGTCCACGAGGCGCTGGCGGCAGTGCCGGGCCTTGTCACCGGCGACCTCATCGAAAGCAAGGTGCGCATCGTCGCGCTTGCCCTCGCCCGCGATTTCGGCCTGCCATCGGCACGCATCGCGGTCACCGGCCTCAACCCCCATGCGGGGGAAGACGGTCGCATGGGCACTGAGGACCGCGACGTCATCGTACCCGCCATCGCCGTGCTGCAGGCCGAGGGGTTAACTGTCACCGGCCCGCACCCTGCCGACGCCCTCTTCGCCGCCCATGCGCGCGAAGGCTACGACGTGGCGCTATGCATGTACCACGATCAGGCGCTTATCCCGATCAAGACGCTGGACTTCGACCAGGGTGTCAACGTGACGCTCGGCCTGCCGATCGTGCGCACTTCGCCGGACCACGGCACCGCGTTCGCCATCGCCGGCAAGGGCGTGGCGAGCGCCGGCGCGATGATCGCAGCGATCCGCATGGCCGGTGAGTGCGCTGCGCGGAGGACGGTATGAAGACAAGCCCACCCCCAGCCCCTCCCGCAAGCGGGAGGGCCGGTAGGCTTGGCGGTTTACCGCCTAGCCGGACGGGGTGGGCACTGACGCAATGACCACCCTCCCCCCTCTACGCGAAGTCATCGCCCGCCACGGCCTTTCGGCCTCCAAGGCGCTCGGCCAGAACTTCCTGTTCGACGAGCAACTGCTTGACCGCATCGCCGCGATCCCCGGATCGCTCGACGGCAAGGACGTGCTCGAAGTCGGCCCCGGCCCCGGCGGGTTGACCCGAGCCCTGCTGCGCGCAGGGGCCAACGTCACCGCGATCGAGATGGACCGCCGCTGCCTGCCCGCCCTCGCCGAACTGGCCGAGGCATTCCCCGGCAAGCTCAAGGTCATCGAGGGCGACGCGCTCAAGATCGACCCGAAGACGCTGTTCGCGGGCGAGTACCACATCCTTTCGAACCTGCCGTACAACGTCGGCACGGCGCTGTTCACCGGCTGGCTCTCGGGAGAAGCGTGGCCGCCGCAGTGGGCCTCGCTGACGCTGATGTTCCAGGAAGAAGTCGCCCGCCGCATCGTCGCCGAGCCCGATACCTCCGCCTATGGCCGCCTTGCGGTGCTGGCGCAGTGGCGTTCGAAGGCGAAGCTGGCAATGAAGGTCCACCGCAGCGCCTTCACCCCGCCGCCCAAGGTCATGTCCGCGATCGTCCACGTCGTCCCCGGCGAAGCCCCCGAGGGCGTGTCCATGCGCGTTCTGGAGCGCGTGACCGAGGGCGCCTTCGGCCAGCGCCGCAAGATGCTGCGCCAGAGCCTCAAAGGCGTGCCCGGCGCACTGG
This sequence comes from Novosphingobium sp., assembly GCA_047605225.1. Classification (GTDB taxonomy): domain Bacteria; phylum Pseudomonadota; class Alphaproteobacteria; order Sphingomonadales; family Sphingomonadaceae; genus Novosphingobium. The sequence goes on along the minus strand of JASGGD010000018.1, from coordinate 28,791 downwards.
ATGCGCTGGAAGCCCTCGGCATCGACGCCCAGCGCCGGGCCGAAACGCTGTCGGTCGCGGAGTTCGTGAGCGTAGCCAAGGCGCTGACGAAGGGCTGATCAGCGCTGCTTTACTGATACCGCAGCGTCTTTTCGAACCCTTCGTTCGCCTTGGTCATCTTGGCCAGCTTGCGCAGCTGGCCGCGCACATTGCGCTGGAAGCGGGCATCGTCGTAAACGCCCGTCACCCTGTATTCGTCCTGAGCGATCAGTTCCTTGATCCGCGCGGCGAAGGCGGTCTGATCGTCCACGCAATCCGCCGCCTTCAGCGTTCGGCAGACCCATTCCTCGGCCGCCGCCTTGTCGTAGTCGTCCTGCGCCTCGTAGCCGCGCCTGTCGGCTGCCGCCTGATCGAGCTTCGAGGCTTCGAACCGGCGCTCCAGCCATTTACGCACTTGCGGCGCATCCCACGCCTTCGGATCACTCATCGCATTCTCCAAACCTCATTCGCTATAGCGTCAGTGCAACGAAAAGGCCCGCCCCGCATGATGCGAGACGGGCCTTTTCCTAACCGACAAACCGGAAGGTCAGGGCTGCGGCTGACCGCGTTCGCGAGCCAGACGCTCCTGCCGGTCGATCGCCGATTCGGTCTGGACGAAGCTGTCCGACTTCACACCCAGCCAGATCAGGATCGGCGCGGACATGAAGATCGAGCTGTACGTGCCGATGAAGATGCCCAGCGTGATGGCGGCGGTGAAGCCGAAGATCACGTCCGGACCCAGCAGCAGCAGCGCCACCAGCATGATCAGGATCGACAGCGAGGTCACGACCGTGCGTGACAGCGTCTCGTTCACCGAAAGGTCGAGCAGTTCGGCCATCGGCATGCGGCGGTGCTTCTTGAGGTTCTCGCGGATGCGGTCGTAGACCACGATCTTGTCGTTCAGCGAGTAGCCCAGCAGCGTCAGCAGCGCGGCAACGATGTTGAGGTCGAACTCCATCTGCGTCAGCGAGAACATGCCCACCGTCAGCAGGATGTCCTGGATCAGCGCGAACAGGGCCCCTGCGGCAAACTGCCACTCGAAGCGCACCCAGATGTAGATCGAGATGCACAGCATCGCGAGACTCAGCGCCAGCACGCCGGTCTTGAGCAGTTCGCCCGACACCTTGCCCGAGACCGAATCGACGCCGTCGATGCGCGCATCGGGGAAGGTTTTCTTGACGTCGGCGGTGATCTTCTGCGCCATCGCGTCGGCCAGCTGCGGCTGCGCTTCGGTGCCCTCGGGCAGCTTCATGCGCAGCGAGACTTCGTTCGGCTTGCCGAAGGTCTGCACCACCGGCTCGCCGTAGCCGAGCTTGTCGACCGCCTTGGTCAGTTCCGCCACCGGCGCGGTCGCGCTGCGCTCGAAGGTCACGCGGATCATCTGGCCGCCGACGAAGTCGACGCCCAGATTCAGCCCGTGCGTGAACAGCAGCACCACCGAGGCGACCATCAGCACGATGTTGCTGATGAAGAACGGCCACTGCCACTTGAGGAAGTGGATGTTGGTGTTGTCGGGAATAAGCTTCAGGAGCTTCATTGTGTCTCTCCGCGCTTACAGGTTGAGGTCGGAGGGGCGCGCCTTGCGCAGCCATCCGGCAACCCACATGCGGGTCAGGGTCACGGCGGTGAACACCGAAGTGACGATGCCGATCATCAGCACGACCGCGAAGCCGCGCACCGGGCCGGAGCCGAATGCGAACATCAGCAGCGCCGCGATCGAGTTGGTGATGTTGGCGTCGAAGATCGCGCGGCTCGCTTCCTTGTAGCCCAGTTCCACCGACTGCACCACGCGGCGGCCCTTGGACCGTTCCTCGCGGATGCGCTCGTTGATGAGCACGTTGGCGTCCACCGCCGCGCCCAGTGTAAGCACGAAGCCGGCGATACCCGGCAGCGTCAGCGTGGTGCCGAACACCGCCATGACACCGAGGATCATCAGGATGTTGATCGCCAGCGCGCAGATGCAGGCATATATGCCGAAGCGACCGTAAGTCAGGATGATGAAGATCACCAGCGCGAGGGTGCCGACGGCCATGGCCACCGCGCCCTTGTGGATCGCATCGGCGCCAAGGTCGGCACCCACGGTGCGCTCCTCGACGACCTTGAGGTCCACGGGCAGTGCGCCCGAACGCAGAGCAATTGCCAGCTGCGTCGCCGACTTGGTCGTGAAGCTGCCGGAAATCTGGGCGCTGCCGCCCAGGATCGGCTCATTGATCGAAGGCGCCGAAAGCACCTTGCCGTCAAGAATGATCGCAAAGCGTTTACCGACGTTGGCGCTGGTCAGTGCCGCGAACTTCTCTCCGCCCTGCTGGTTGAAAGTGATGCTCACCACAGCGCGGTTGGTCTGCTGTTCGAAGCCTTGCTTGGCGTTCGTCAGCTGGTCGCCGGTGATGCCGCCGAGGCGTTTGACCGCGATGACCGGGCTCTGACCTTCGGCCATGCCGTCCGCATAAGGCACGATCTCGCTGCCCGGAGGCGCGATGCCCTGCGCCAGATCGGCCTGCGAGGCGCTATCGTCGACCATCTTGAATTCGAGCTTGGCGGTCTGGCCGAGCAGCGCCTTGAGCGCTGCGGGGTCCTGAAGGCCGGGAACCTGCACGTCGATGCGGGTGCCGCCGAGACGGCGAATGTCAGGCTCCTTGGTGCCCAGCGCGTCGATGCGCTTGCGCACGACTTCGACGGCGGTGTCCATCGCGTTCGACACTTCGAGGTCGATGCCTGCCGAAGTCGGCGCCAGCACGAACTGGTTGCCGTTGACGACCTGGATATCCCAGTCGCGCTGGCCGGTCAGGCCCGCACCATTGGTCAGCGGCAGCAACGCCTCACGCGCGGCGTCGACCTGCGTGGTGTCGCGCACGGTGAAGGTCAGGCGACCGCCCCGGCTCGACACGTCGCCGATGGCGATGCGCGGCTCGGCCTGGCCCAGCTTGGTGCGAACCGATTCCTCCATGCCTTCCAGACGCTGCTGGATGACCTGGTTGCGATCCGCCTCCAGCAGCAGGCGCGAGCCGCCCGCAAGGTCGAGGCCGAGGTTCACCTTGGGCGCAGGCACGCCTTCGGGAAGATGGACATTGGTGAACGAAAGCAGCGTCGGCACCGAGAGCAGGCAGAGCACGAGCGCCAGCCCCCAGTACCAGATCTTCTTCCAGATCGAGAATTCAAGCATCGCCTGTTCGCCTTGGAAAAGAGCGTGTGGTCAGTCGCCTGCCGGCGTTCAGTCGTTCGCGGGCTTCGAGCCGGCGGGCGGGATCACGTCCACGATGGTGGACTTGAGCGCCTTCACCTTCACGCCTTGCGCCAGTTCGACCTCGACGTAGTTCTCGTCGGCCTTGACGATCTTGCCGATCAGGCCGCCGCCGGTGAGCACTTCGTCACCCTTCTTGAGCGCCGCCAGCTTGTTCTTCTGCTCCTTCTGCTGCTTCATCTGCGGGCGCAGGATGAGGAACCAGAAGATCGCGGCCATCGCCACGAACGGCAGGTAGGTCATCCAGGCCGGCGGCGCACCGGCGGGTGCGGCTGCGGCAAGCTGGGCGAGGATCGAGGTCTGCATGGAAATGATGGGCCTTCTCGTGTCGCGTGTCGGACGGCGAATCGCGTGCCGGCCGGGCCTGACGCGCATGACGGATTGATCCGCAGCCTGCGCGCAGGCGGATGCGGGCGGTTAGCAATAAAGCGAAGCGCTGGCAACGCGGGCTTCCCGCGCCTCCCCCACTGTATTGAGGCCAGATAGGGCGCGCCGCCCTTCGTTCAAGCGAGTGGACAATGCGATGAAAAACTATGCGGGAGGCGCTTGCGCATCCTGAAAGACCTGCCTATAGGCCGCGCTCCGGTCGGGACGTAGCGCAGCCTGGTAGCGCATCACACTGGGGGTGTGGGGGTCGGAGGTTCGAATCCTCTCGTCCCGACCAATAAAAACGCCGTTTCCTGCGCTATGCGGGAGACGGCGTTTTTCGTTTCTACAGCGATAGTTGAGCCATGACATTGCCTGTCATAAGAGCCTGCCAGCGGTGAGTGATGCTTGACCGGGAACACTTCGCCCGCCATCCCGAACACCTTCGATGGTCTGACATGTCGAGGTGAACATGAAACTCTCACTTGCTGTCGCCGCTTTCGGGCTGGCCGCCTTCGCGACCTCTGCTGCGATGGCGCAGACTGCTTCGTGCTATCGCCTCGGCAACGTCGCATCGTGCACGACCAGCCGGACCATGGGCGACAACCCCGCCCAGCAGCGATATTCGGGCTTTCAAGAAGTCGAGCGCCTGCGCGACAAGAACGAGGAGCGCGAAGCGGTCCGCCAGGAGCAGGGTCTGCGCGAGGAAGTCGGCGCGCTGATCGCCGACGGCAAGTGCTCTGATGCCCGCAAGGCAGCACTCCGGGCCGGAGATTTTGCGCTGGCGAAAGAAGCCGGTTCGATGTGCGAACCGGCGCGGCAGCGATAACCGACGCCCGACAGCCAAGAATTCATTTTCCTACACGAACCGATATGGTCATTTGAAAGCGGGTCACTTTCGCAAAGGATCCTGCCATGGCCCTCCTCGATTCGCTGCTCGGCCCCGTCACCCGCATCATCGACAAGGTCGTCCCCGACCCCGAGGCGCGGGACCGCGCCAAGCTGGAACTGCTCAAGCTCGAGAACACCCAGGAACTCGAGATGCTGCAGGCCAGCCTTTCGGCCATCGTCGCAGAGGCCAACAGCGCCGACCCCTGGACCAGCCGCGCGCGGCCCAGCTTTCTCTACGTGATGTACCTCGTGATCCTGTGGGCCTTGCCCATGGGCGTGGTCGCAGCATTCAATCCGGGGCTCGCCAAGGCAATCGGGGCAGGAATGAACGGCTATCTCGCGGGAATCCCGGAGCCGCTCTATGCGCTCTTCGGCACCGGCTACCTTGGCTATTCAGCAATGCGCCAGTGGGGCAAGACCAAGGGCTCCGATCGGTAAGCGAAACGCTAACGCTTTCGCGCTATCCTGTGCGCATGATCGCGCGCTCCATCCTCCACCGTCCGCTCGGCAAGGCTCTCCTCGGCCTTGCCGGGCTTTTTTCGTTTGCGGGCTGCAGCCAGCCGCCTGCACCCGCACCGACCGAAAGCCCTGCCGAGGACGCCGCTGCAGAAGCCAAGGCCCGCGCCAAGGCCGAGCGCGAGGCGAAGCTCGCAGCCTTTTACGGCGGCGATGCCTCCGCAGGCGAAGAAGCTCCGCGTAAGGCGGACGAGCTGGGGAGCCCCGCTCCGACTCCTCCCGCAGCGCCGCCGCCGGCTCCCATCGTCGGCAGCGCGCCCACCGCGCCCGATCCCGGCATCGGCAAGGTTGAATGACACTCGGCCGCCGCCCGACTTGCGCCCTGCGCGCGGGCCGCTAAACCTCGCGCCACACAACTCGCGCTGCATTGGCGGAAGGTATTCAAGTCCATGACGGAAAAGCTGGTCTACGTGCTCAACGGTCCCAACCTCAACCGGTTGGGCAAGCGCGAACCGGCGATCTACGGATCGCAGACCCTCGACGACATCGGCGCGATGCTGGAGGAACGCGGCGAGGCGCTGGGTATCAGCGTGCTGCTGTTCCAGTCCAACCACGAAGGCGACCTCGTCGACTGGCTGCATGAAGCCGAGGACGCGGGCGCCCATGCGGTGCTGCTGAACGCCGGGGCCTACACGCATACATCGGTGGCGCTACTCGACGCGATCCGCTCAATCACCGCGCCGGTGATCGAGGTCCACCTCTCCAACCCGCACACGCGCGAGGAATTCCGCCACACGTCATGGGTCGGCATGGCGGCGAAGGGCACGATCGCCGGCTTCGGCGCGCAGAGCTACATGCTGGCGCTGGAAGCTGCGGCAGGGCTGTGATCTCCGAACGGATTGTACGGAGCCGGGCAGAAGACTGGCTTCCCTGCGTCATCCAGCACCGAAACGATGCGGTTGGCCGGAATGGTCTGTTGCCGCTTGCCGCCCTTCACATCGGGGCCGTCTGTCATGGCGACAAGGCAAATTTTCTGCCGCGCAAGGCTCAGGAAAGCCTTTCGGGCATCTTCTGCCGTCGCCTGTAACGGCATGCGTATAAGAATGAACGGCGCGGTCTCGCTTGCCGCGTAACCTGACCTATTGGTCTGCAGGTATTCATGGAGGCCAGTCACAGGTTTACCCGCCACCATCCATTCGCGTTTCGCAGGATCGAAGAACGGTGCCGCCGCAATATCGCCGGCAGTGACCAACGCCTGAAGCGGGTGCGATACGCCGTATTCCGTGGTGGGTTCCAACTTAAAAGCGAGTTCCACCGGCGCATCGCCGCGCGGCCAGAACCACCAGGCATTCGCCGTCAACAGCAGAGCGACCGCCGCCATCAACAGCGGCGTGCGCTTCGATCGTCCCGTCACGCGCATTGCTGCAGCCTCAGCCCAGCGGGACGCCCGGGATGCTTTTGGCGGTGCGGATGGTCAGCGAGGTCTTGACGCTGTCCACGTTGGGCGCGGGCGTCAGCTTGCTGGTGAGGAATTCCTGGAAGCTCTGCAGATCGCGGCTGACGATCTTCAGGATGAAGTCGATCTCGCCGTTGAGCATGTGACATTCGCGCACTTCGGGCAGGCCCTTCATGTGGTCCTCAAAGGCGCGCAGCGATTCTTCGGCCTGGCTCTTGAGGCTGACGAGCGCGAAGACGGTGATCGTGAAGCCCAGTTTCGATGCATCCAGATCGGCGTGATAGCCCTGGATCACGCCCGCTTCCTCGAGGCTGCGCACGCGGCGCAGGCACGGCGGCGCGGTCAGGCCCACGCGCTGGGCGAGTTCGACATTGGTGATGCGACCTTCCGCCTGCAGTTCCGCCAGCAGGCGACGATCGATTTCATCGAGATTGATCATTCAAATTCCCCAGGCACACGCCTCTCGCTTCGCCTTGTTGCAACATCTACATCGAAAATGCGAGCGCGCCGTAATATTATTAGCCCATAGCGTAATCGTCCCGCTTTGCAACGGCGGAAACTCGGCTCTTTCGATCCCGACGCACTTTGCTACGAAAAAGCGACCCGGTGTTTTCCTTATGGTAAACATCACGCGGGCATAGGACCGAATCTGCCACGTAACCCGAGGCGCGCCTTTCGCGTCTGGAGATGGAATGCATTTCGACGATCGCCTTGCCACGGTCCTGCGCCTCCCGTCCTCGGGGGACAGTCTCGCGCGGATACAGTTCAGGCAACTCATCGACATTCTCGGACGTGCGACTGATTCGCAGGAAACGAGCGAGATGGTGGAGGCCGCTTATGCCCGGCTGGGCCAGCTCGGCCGCGAACTGCCCGCTGCGGATCGCGCGCGGCTGCTGCGCCAGCCGTTGCAGCCGCTGGCCAATCCGCGCCTGCTGACATGGCTGGCCGAAGCCGAACCCGACGTCGCCTGCGCCGGGATCGCCGCCGCCCACCTCGACGACGCGGCCTGGCTTGCCCTGATCCCGCGCCTGCCGGTGCGCGCGCGCGGCATCCTGCGCCATCGCCGCGATCTGTCGCCGCGAGTCGAGGCCCTGCTCGAACAACTGGGCGTCCACGACCGCGGCCTGCCTGCAGGCCCCGCCGATCCGCTCCCGGAAGACCCGCTGCCCGAGCCGCAACCGCGCTTCCAGCGGCTCACCGGCGATATCGCCGTCGATCAGGACATGTCGGATGACGTGCTCGAACTGCTGGACATGGCGGACGATCCGCCGCCGCCGACGTCCCTGAGCGAATGGGCACGCGCCCGCGCAGCGCAGCAGCACAAGGACCTGCAGCACAAGGTCGCGGGGGATTCCGCGTCCGGCCCCTTATCCGGCACAGCGTCCCGCTCGCGCGAGGCGGGCATCGGCGCGATCGTCCGCCGCATCGAGGAATTCCGCAAGGCCCGCGAAGCCAAAGGGCCGCCCGAAATGCACGCGGATTCCCCGCGCCTGCCGCTCGGCGACACCACTGCGCCCGGCCCGCAGCGCCTGGCGGCCGCCATCGACTTCACCACCGGGGTCGAGGGTCGCATCGACTGGGCCGACGGCCCTTACGCGTCTTCGGTGGTCGGCCTCGCCCTCGGCACGCACGATCCGCAAGCGCGGCAAGTCGCCCAGGCGATGCTGCATCATCTGCCGCTGCGCGCCGCCCGCATCGTCGTCACCGGCGCCCCGGCCGTGAGCGGGCTCTGGCAGATCGACGCCGCGCCCCGGTTCGAACATGGCCGCTTCGCCGGATATTGCGGCCGCCTGCGCCGCCTTGCCGCGCCTGTGGAGGTCGCCGCCCCGCCGGTGGCGCCGCAAGCCGAGGCCGACCGCATGCGCGAGGTGCTGCACGAGTTGCGCACCCCCGCCAATGCGATCCAGGTCGCGGCCGAGATCATCCAGCAGCAGCTCTACGGCCCTGCCCCGCACGAATATCGCGCGCTGGCCGCCGCCATTGCCGGAGACTGCGCGCACATCCTCGCGGGCTTCGAGGAACTGGACCGGCTGGTGAAGCTCGAATCGGGCGCGATGCCGCTGGAAGACGGTGAGTGCGATCTCGCCCGCGTTCTCGCGCAGACGATCGTGCGCCTGCGCGCCTGGACCGAGCCGCGTGGCAGCGGCTTCTCGATGCTGGCCGACCCGTCCGCCACCACCCTGCCGCTGCGCATCGCCCGCCCCGAAGTCGAACGTCTGGTGTGGCGCCTGTTCGCCGCCCTCGCCGGATCGACCGCGCCGGGCGAGACGCTCGAACTGCGCTGGAACCGCCGACCCGCCCCCCAGGGCGCGATCATCGAACTGGCCGTCCAGCTTCCCGCGATCCTTGCCGAACGCGATCCCGATGCCCTCTTCGATCCGGTCGCCAGCGAGCGTGGCCAGTCGCTGGCCGCGGGCATGTTCGGGATCGGCTTCACCTTGCGCCTCGCCGCCGCAGAGGCAGCCGCGGCAGGCGGATCGCTGCAGCGCATCGCAAACAGCCTCCATCTGTCGCTGCCCGCCTTGACCGGCTCCGCATCGACCGGCATGGACGCAAACGATAGCATTTCGGCAACTTTTTCGCAGTAATCCCGTAGCGATGCGACCCGCAGAGGGAAAAGATTCCTTGCCAGCCCCGAACCTTCTGCAGCCCCCCGGCAAGCAGGCCAATGCCACTTTCCGCCCGGAATTCGGCCAGCGCTTCATCGTCACCGTCGATACCGAGGAAGAATTCGACTGGTCGGCCCCGCTCGACCGCGAGGCGCACAGCGTCGTCACGGTCCCGGCGCTCCGCAAGTTCCAGCAGTTCTGCGAGGGCTTCGGCGTCATCCCTTCCTACCTGATCGACTGGCCGGTCGCCGATTCGGCCTGTGCCCCCGAAGCGATCGGCGATGCCGTCTCCGCCGGGCGCGCCGAAGTGGGCGTGCAGCTTCACCCCTGGGTCAGCCCGCCCTTCGTCGAGGACGTCAACGAACGCAACAGCTACGCGGGCAACCTGCCGTTCGAACTGGAGCGCGAGAAGCTGCTCACCCTGCGCGACCGCATCGAGAGCGCCTTCGGAACGCCCCCGCGCATCTACCGCGCCGGACGCTATGGCCTTGGCCCGCGTACGGCGGAGATCCTGCTCGAATGCGGCATCGCCATCGACACATCGGTGCGCGCCCGGTTCGACTACAGCGGCACCGGCGGTCCCAATTACCGCGAGCACCCGCTCCACCCCTACTGGACCGACGAAGCGCGCCAGTTGCTCGAATTGCCGCTGACCACCGTATACTGGGGGCCGCTGCGGCAAGTGGGCAACGTCATCTACCCGCACTTGTGGCGCGCGCCGACCATGCGCGGTGTCCTCGCGCGTGCGGGTCTTCTCGAACGCATCCCCCTCACCCCTGAGGGCATCACGGCCGAAGAAGCCCTGCGCGGCGTCGACATCGCCATCGACGAGGGGCTGCCGGTGCTGGTCTTCTCCTTCCACAGTCCTTCGCTGGCGACCGGCCACACACCTTACGTGCGCAGCGAAGCCGACCTCGACGGCCTTTACGACTGGTGGCGCACTCTGTTCTCCCACCTCGCCCGGCGCGGTGTGAAGCCGACAAGTGTGCATGAAATCATGAACAGCGTGCAACACGGGTAGAACCCGGCTTGCGTCATGCCGATTGCCAAGCTAACGGGCTTGGCATCCGGCCATCGTCGATGGGGCCGGGTCCGGCACGGGGGCCTGTAGCTCAGCGGTTAGAGCTGGCCGCTCATAACGGCTAGGTCGCGGGTTCGAATCCTGCCGGGCCCACCATTCGCCGGTTGCTGCCTTCGCGGGCAGCAGCATCGACAACCCCAGGTCGGGGAGTGGCGCAGCCCGGTAGCGCGCTTGCTTTGGGAGCAAGATGTCGCAGGTTCGAATCCTGTCTCCCCGACCAATTTTTCAAGCACTTAGATCACTCCACCTGGAAACGTTTTACACGTCAAGCCGTTGTGGCAGCCGCAATCCGCTGCGCCATAGCGACAACGACTCAGGCTTGGTCGACGTACCTCACGCGGATCGCCAGGATGATGGAGGCGATGAGCAACCGCTCCTGAGAGGGATGTCATTACGGCACGTGCAAGGCCGCCTTTTCGGATAAAGGCGGCCCTGTTCATTTCCGGGCAGCAGCAAGTGCTAGAACATCGCCCGGACACCGAACACGGCGGATACGCCCGACACGTCATCGCCCGAAGCCCGCGCCAGCCGGGCGGTGCCCGCCAGCTTGCGCTCCCAGTGGACACCCACGTAAGGTGCGAACGAGCGGTTGCGATCGTACCGCAGGCGCGCGCCGAGTTCGAGGCGCTCGAAGCCGGATCCCACGTTCAGTGCGGATACGTCCTGGAACGCGAAGTCCACTCCGGCTTCCGGCTCGACCGCCAGCGACCGGGTGATGCGCTGCTGGTAGCCTGCCTTGCCGCGTGCATGGACGTCGCCCTTCTCGGACACCAGGATCTGGCCGGTCACGTCGAACCAGTAAGGAGCCAATCCCTCGATGCCGACCAGCGCATAGGTACGCTGCGGATCGGGACGAAAATCATGGCGCACGCCCATTTGCAGGTTGAACCAGGGGTCGAGCGCATGACGCCAGTAGGCAGCCAGTTCGATGCGTTCGGCCCGCTCGCCCAGCGTACCCTCGCCTTCGCTGGCAAGGACCACACGATCGATATCGCCGCCGTACCATGCCTGTCCTTCCCAACCGAAACCGTCCTTACCGCTGGCGGAGCGATATTCCAGCCGGTCGATCTGCAGCGCGAACGTGGAGAAGGTCATTTCCCCGATCATCGCCCTACGCGAAGCCACCATGCGATCCGGCGCGAAGAAACGGTCGGCCGGATGGTCGACCGGCACTGGCGGCGCAGGCGCGTCGCCCGGCTGATCGGCCACGGCCGCATCGAGTGTAGCGTGTGCGGAATGGTCCATCGCCGGGGCTGCGTCCTGACCGGACATGTCCATGCCGAACATATCATGGTTCATCCCTGAATGGTCCATTCCTGAATGGTCCATCTGGGTATGATCCATGCCCGCATGGTCCTGCGCCCAGGCGGAAATCGGCGCGGCGGCCAGCAGCAAGGCGGGGATCAGCCGCAAAGAGACAGAGCGCAGCGCCATCAGCCCTGCCCCTCCGCGACGTCCCGCCGCACGGTGACCACGCGCATCATCCCCGCGTGCATGTGCAGCAGCATATGGCAGTGGAACGCCCAGTCGCCCTCGCCATCGGCGGTAAGGTCGAATGCAGCCTTGCCGCCGGGCAGGACGTTGACGGTGTGCTTGCGCGCGCGGTGACCCGGTTCGCCCTGCACCAGTTCGAAGAAATGCCCGTGGAGGTGGATCGGGTGCGGCATCATCGTGTCGTTGATGAGGGTGACGCGCACCCGCTCACCAAGCCGGAACGGGATCGGCGCCGGATTTTCCGACATCGCGGTGCCATCCATCGACCACATATAGCGTTCCATGTTGGCGGTAAGATGGACTTCAACCTCGCGCGTCGGCACGCGCGGATCGGGATTGAGATCGCGCGAACGCAGGTCCGCATATGTCAGCACGCGGTGTTCGGCATCCTCCAGGCCCGTCGGACGGTCCGCCAGCCGGTCCACCGGCATCGGCGAGAGCGTGGCCACCCCCGGCCCCATCTTCACAGAGGGCGCAACAGAAGCATCGCGCATCTTCATCGAATGGCCCGACATGCTGTCGTTGGCGGGCTTCGAGAGGTCGATCTCGCCGCCATTGCCCATGTCCATGCCGGACATGTCCATGCCCATGTCGTGCATCGTCAGCAGCGGGCGTTTACGGATCGGCGGCACCGGCGCGGCAAGACCCATGCGCTGCGCCAGCGTCGCACGGACCTGCCCCGAACGGTCGAGTGCTTCGGCGATGACGGCGTAGCTCTCCTCCGCGCCCGGCTCGACGATGAAGTCGTATGTCTCGGCGATGGCGATCTGCACTTCGTCGGTCTCGACCGGCTGCACCGGGTTGCCGTCCGCCGCCACGACCGTCAGCGGCAAGCCGGGGATGCGGAAGTTGAAGTTGGTCATCGACGAGGCATTGATCACCCGCAAGCGCACCCGCTCGCCCGGCGCGAACAGGCCGGTCCAGTTCTCAGCCGTGCCGTGGCCGTTGACGAGGAAACTATAGGTCGATCCCGTTACATCCGAGATGTCGGCCGGGTCCATCCGCATGTGTCCCCAGGCGAAGCGATCGGCGAGCGACTGGTCCTTGCCGGTGATCAGCCCGGTCAGGTCCTGCTTCTGGCGGTTGAAATAGCCGCTCATCATCTTGAGACGGCGCATCTGTTCGTGCGGGTGGATCGGGCTCCAGTCGCTGAGGACCAACACATGCTCACGCTCGCAGGCGAGCGGATCAGGTCCGGCGGGGTCGATGACGATCGGGCCGAACAGCCCTTCGGCCTCCTGCATGCCGGAATGCGAGTGATACCAGAACGTGCCCGAATGGGTGAGCGGGAACTCGTAAGTGAACGTCTCGCCCGGATCGATACCGGGGAAGCTGACGCCGGGCACGCCATCCATCTGGAACGGCACGAGCAGCCCGTGCCAGTGTATCGAACTCTGTTCGCGCAAGGTGTTGGTGACGGCGATGCGGACCGTCTGCCCTTCACGCAGACGCAGCAGCGGTGCGGGGAGCGTGCCGTTCACGGTCACCGCATGGCCGGAGCGCCCTCCGGTAGCGAAGTGGCTCTGCCCGATCTGCAAGGCGATGGTGTCGCTAGACAGCACGCCCGACCCCGCGCTGGCATGCACGATCCCCGCCGTGCCGCTGCGCGCCCATGCCGGAAACAGCCCCGCCGTGCCCAGACTTCCCGCCAGCACCCCGCCGATTTCGAGAAATCTGCGACGTGCGATAAGTCGGCGAGCGGCGGGTTCGAACATGGACATGTAGTTCTATACGCGGTGCGTCCGCTTATCCCTCGACGAGATGCGACAATTTCTGGCGTGCCCGGTAAATGCGGGTCTCCACTGCCTTGCGGCTGATGCCGAGGGTCGCCCCGGCCTCTTCCTGCGACATCCCTTCGATCGCGCACAGCAATAGGGGTTCCTTCAATGCTGCGGGTAACGCCGCGATAGCCGAATGAATGTCCGCGACTTCACGGCGAGAAGCGAACGCAGCGTCCGGCCCTTGTGCTTCGTCCGCGATAGCGATGGCCTCTTCTAGCGGCAGAGCGAAGGCAAACAGCCTTCGTACTGCTCGCCGCCGCGCCCAGTCATGACATTTGTTGCGGGCGATGCGCAGGATCCATGCCCTGAACGGACACGCCGGATCATAGCGGTGCAGCGCCAGGAATGCGGCGACGAAGCTGTCCTGAGTGACATCCAGGGCCTCCGTTTCGTTGCCGGTGTACCCGCGCACAAACCGATAAACGGCCTCCCTGTGAGCACGCATCAAGCCGTCGTAACCGGCCTGCCGTCCGGCCAGCGCCGCCGAAAGGGCTTTCTCGTCTTCCTTCTGTGGATGATCCGGTGCATTTTCAGGCACGCCAATTCAATCCACGGTCGGAGAAGTCAGCGCTTCGGACACTGCCTTGTCGAAACGGGCCGTCTGGTCGGGACGCAGCACGCCGCGCATCGCGAAAACATGCTGCAGTGTGGCCTTCTGGAGTTCCCCCATCGCCATGTGCGACTGGTCCACCGCCTTCTCCACATTCGGACCGTAGGCATGATCACGGGTGATCGCGCTCGCCAGGCTGGCATTGGCCGCCTTCAGTTCGCCTTCCAGCCGCATGCGACGCTGCGCAAAATTGCGCTCCAGCACATCAACCCGGGCCTCCTGAGCGGCGTCGAGATCGAGTTCCCGGTGCATGATGGAATGGATGCGCGTTTCTGCAGGCGCACCAGTTCGAACCCGCTGCCCGACCCACAGCGCTGCCAACGCGACGAGGAATGCCATCAGCGCAGCGACTAGGTAGCGATGCATGCCGGAAGCCCTCACGAACCCAGCAGATGTGACGGCGCAGCGGCAGGGACAGCCAGCAACGATCCATCATCGGCCTGCACAGGCGCCGGCCCGACAAGTCCTCCCCAGAGGCCCACGCCCCCGGCGACGATACAAGCCAGCATCAATGTCCGCCGGGCGGCCAGTCGCTCGCGCCCTGAAGCCAGCCCCGCCATGACCCCGTCGTCGATTGCGCTAAGGCCTGCGGGCATCGGCTCATCGCGCACTTGCGCGAAAATACGATCGAGATTGTCCAAGCCTCTGCTCCTTCCAGGCAATCATGCCCATGATGCGAATACGCAACCACGCTCGCTTTCCCTCATCCATGGAAAAATTTCATGCGCGAGAGGGATGGCCCGCTTCGCTGCGTATGACCTCATGCAAGTCCGGACAAGCTCGTTTGTCCGTCTCGAAGAGGAGTTACCGCGATGCGCCTTGCCGCCCTTGCCGCTACTGCCTGCCTGTCACTGACCGCCATGCCCTCGACCGCCTTTGCCCACCCCAAGTTGCTGAGCGCGAACCCTGCCGACAAGGCAACGGTCACCAAGCCCACGTCGATCACCCTCAACTTCTCCGAGGATCTCGTCGCCCCGCTTTCGGGCATCGATCTCGTGATGACCGGCATGCCGGGCATGACCGGCCACAAGCCGATGCCGATCAAGGGGATCGCCGCCAGGGCCAAGGGCAAGACGCTCAGTGCCACGCTTCCCCGCCCGCTGCCGAGCGGGACTTACGTTCTTACCTGGCACGCGGTCGCCGCAGACCAGCACCGCATCGAAGGCAGCTACGGCTTCACAGTGCGCTGACCCGATGGAACAGGGCAGCCTCGCCGCCGCGCGCATCGTCAGTTACGGTTTTTTGCTGTTGACGGCGGGGGGACCGGTTCACTCGCTCGTGGTCGACCGCAAATATCTGGCCCGCCACGAGCGCATCGGATTAGTTGTCCTCATGAGCACTTAAGAAATTTCTGAAGGATTTTGACGCAGAAAATCTAAACTTTGGCGAAAAGCAAACCGCGCCGCATCTGCAAAACACGAAAAAACCAGATCCGACGGGTTTGGTTACATCGAGATGATCCTCAAAAAGGCCGCGGCGATCGGAGTCCCGACCGCCGCGACCGCTGCCGTTTGACAGGGGGTTAGCATTGCTGACCCGTCGGCAGCATCTTCAATGTGCGTTTCCGATCCGGCCACACCAATCCGGATTAAACGGACATGGCGACTCACCATCGACCCGCTTGCAAAGGATTTTAATAGAACATATAAAGAACGAATGACCCGTTCCTCTACTCTGGACCGTCTCGAAATTCTGGCCGACGCCGCCAAGTATGATGCGTCCTGCGCGTCGTCCGGCACCACGAAGCGGGATAGTCGGAACGGTCGCGGACTCGGTTCGACCGAAGGAATGGGCATCTGTCATGCTTATGCCCCCGATGGTCGCTGCATTTCGCTTCTCAAGCTCCTGTTGACCAACCACTGCATCTTCGACTGTCACTACTGCATCAATCGCAAGAGTTCAAACGTGCGCCGCGAGCGGTTCACGCCGCAAGAGGTGGTTGATCTGACGCTTTCCTTTTATCGCCGCAACTATATCGAAGGCCTGTTCCTTTCCTCCGGCATCTTAAAATCTTCGAGCCATACTATGGAGCAATTGATAGAAGTTGCCCGTATTCTTCGTGAGGAGCACGATTTTCGCGGCTACATTCACCTCAAAACGATTCCCGAAGCGGACGCCGAACTGATAGCGCAAGCAGGGCTATGGGCGGATCGCGTCTCCATCAACGTCGAATTACCGACCGATGCCGGGCTCTCCCGCCTTGCCCCAGACAAGAAGAGTTCCATGATCGAGGGCGCGATGGGCAACCTGTCAGGCGCGATTGCCGAAGCGCACGATGCCCGCAAACGCTTCCGCAAGGCGCCGATCTTCGCACCTGCCGGCCAATCCACCCAGATGATAGTCGGCGCGGATGACGCAAGCGACGCACAGATCGTCGGCAAGGCCAGCACGCTTTACGATCGTTTCTCGCTCAAGCGCGTCTACTATTCCGCCTTCAGCCCCATTCCGGAGGCAAGCGCCGTCCTGCCGCTCAAGCGGCCGCCGCTCATGCGCGAGCATCGGCTTTATCAATCCGACTGGTTGATGCGGTTTTACGGCTTTGCACCGCAGGAGGTGCAGCAGGCGACTGGAAACGACGGCATGTTGCCGCTCGATATTGACCCAAAACTTGCCTGGGCGCTCAAGTTCCGCGAGCGGTTTCCTGTCGACCTGAACCGCGCGCCGCGCGAAGCGATGCTTCGGGTCCCGGGGCTTGGCGTAAAAGCTGTTGATGCAATACTCATCGCGCGACGCTACCGATCCATGCGACTGGATGATGTCGCGCGTCTCAGCGTTTCAGTAAGGAAACTGCGCCCGTTCATCGTTACGGACGATTGGCGCCCCACGCTGCTCCTCGACCGAGACGATCTGCGCGCCCGGCTCGGACCTCCGCCACAGCAAATGGAACTTTTCGCATGATGGCGGCTGAGATCGCGCAGGCAGACGATTTCGAGGCTTGGCGCGATGAAGCGCGTCGATTGGTGGCGCTTAGGGTGCCGCCCGAAGCAACGGCCTGGGGTGAAGCGAATGCGCCGCCTGACTTGTTTGCAGCACCCTTACCACTGTTTTCCGGTTCGATCCGAAAAGTTCGTGCCAGCCGCGCCTTTGTCGATATTGCCCGGCTCGTCATCCTGCATTGCGATCAGGCTCGACTAGGTCTGCTTTACCGCGTGCTCTGGCGCCTTCAGGATCAGCATCGCCTCATGGATGACGCCGCTGACCGCGACGTCAGCGCGTTGGAGCGAATGGCAAAACAGGTCCGGCGCGACATCCACAAGATGCGCGCGTTCGTTCGTTTCCGCCGGGTCGCCGATGAGGATGGTGCAGATCGCTATGTTGCATGGTTCGAACCGGAACACCGGATTGAACGAACCAACGCCGATTTCTTCATCAATCGCTTCGCCAGTCAGCGCTGGTCGATCCTGACGCCGCGCCTTTCATTGCACTGGGACGGCGAAAGCCTTCTAGACGGCCCTGCCGCCGCGCGCACCGATGCCCCTGCCGAAGATGCGACGGAAGACCTCTGGCTCGGCTATTACCGCTCTATTTTCAATCCCGCGCGGCTCAAGGTCGGCATGATGCTCAAGGAAATGCCGCGCAGGTATTGGAAGAATTTGCCCGAAGCCCGCCAGATCCCCCATCTGATCGCTGGAGCGCGGCAACGCGAGTCGGCGATGATCGTCAGCGGAGCCAATCTGTTTGCACAGGAATCGAGGCCCGAGAGCCTCGAGGCGATTGCACGAGGCATCGGGCAGTGTCGCCGCTGCCCGATCGGTTGCAATGGCACGCGGGCAGTCATGGGCGAAGGGCCACAAGCCGCCGACCTCATGATCGTAGGCGAGCAGCCCGGTGACACCGAAGAGTGCGAAAGCCGACCTTTCGTCGGGCCTGCAGGACAGTTGCTGGATCGCGCTCTCGGCGAGGCAGGCGTGGATCGTACGGCAGCTTACGTCACCAATGCCGTCAAGCACTTCAAGTTCACGCCGCGCGGCAAACGGCGGCTGCATCAGGCTCCAACCGCGGGAGAAATCGACACCTGCCGCTGGTGGCTGGACGGCGAGCGTGCGCTCATCAAGCCTAAAGTCGTGCTGGCGCTCGGAGCAAGCAGTGCGCGCGGACTGCTGGGACGCACGCCTTCGATTGGCCGCGAGCGCGGACAGGCCATCGCCTTGCCCGATGGCACGCTCGTTTGGCTCACCGCTCATCCGAGTTACCTGCTGAGACTGGACGGTGAAGCGCAAGCCCGCGAACATGCGCGCTTCGCGCAGGATCTGGGAGGCCTCGGGCAGCTTCTTGCGGCGAGCGGAGTGAAGCTCATGCAACTCCCCGGGCAGGCGGACGTTAATTGAGACGGCAAACATTGAAGGGGAATGCTCATGGCCAGCGAATGCACCGCCTACCGTGACTCCAAGGGTGGGCTTCACAGTAGCCCTGAACGCGCGACGCTCGAAGACCTTGCCGGCGTATTGGGCCGGGTTGGGGACGAAGGCGGAATGACGTCGGGCGTCGCTCGCATGATTTTCGACAAACGCAGCGAAATCGAGCGCATATTCGCCGAACATGACCATATGCTGGAAGCGGCTCCGCCAGCCGCGATCGAGCCAGGTCATCATATTCGCGCGGTCAACTGACGCCGCTTCGACCGATCCGCCGTCGTCCCGCCGCGATAATAATGTCGGGACGACGGCACTTCCCCGAAGACACACGAACGTCTATCAGGCTGCCCGACCAAGAGTAGCCTCAGACTTCGCGCCATTTCTTCGTGACCGCAGATATCTCTCCCACGGCCGGCCTCGAAGCGGCTTTTCTCGAACATCGGGAAAAACTGCTGCGTTTTCTGCGCGCACGCGGCGCAGGGGATGCGGCTGAAGATCTGGTGCAGGAAGTCTGGTTCAAGATTAGCACCAGCCGCCCCGGTCCGGTAGCCTCACCCATCTCCTACCTGTTCCGCACCGCCGATCTGCTGATGATCGACCGTTTCCGCTCAACCCGGCAGGCCGATGTGCGTGACCGGGAATGGACCGAGGTGAACGCCGGTGACCCGCCCGGCGTTTCCGCCGAGCCCTCCGCCGAACGGCGCATTGCCGCCGCGCAGGAGGCCGCCAGCGTAATTGCCCTGCTCGACGGCCTGGGTGCGCGGGTGGCGACGATCTTCCGCCGCCACCGCATTGAGGGCGCTGCTCAGAAAGTGGTCGCTGCCGAAATGGGGGTCAGCCTGAGCACCGTCGAAAGCGACTTGCGCGTCGCCTACCGGGCGCTCGCCGAATGGAAGGAACGGTCGAAATGAGGCCCGCGATGAGGCTGCAGCCGATCGTCTCCGTCATCGCCGGTGAAGGAGCGCCCAATGGCGAACGAAATGGCGAGTGACGATGTGATCCGGGACGAAGCGCTCGGCTGGGCGGTGCGTGCGGGTGACCCCGCGTTCGCCGACTGGGAAGCGTTTACCCTCTGGCTGGAGGCCGACCCGGCGCATGCGCGCGCCTACGATGAAGTCATGGCTTCGGTGGCCGATGCGGCCGAACTCGTCGCCGCATCCGCTCCCGCCAACGACGACGCTGTCGCCGAACCGCCGCGACGGCGTCGCCCCTGGCTGGCAAGCGCGATCGCCGCGAGCCTTGCCGTCGTGGCCGGGTTTTGGGCCTTCCCGGGCCAGCAGCGCGATCTCTACACCGTCGAGACAGCGCTGGGCGAAACCCGCCGCGTGACGCTCGATACCGACACCCGCATCGAGCTCGCAGGCGGCACTGCCGTCGAGTTCGACCGCAAGGACAAGCGCTATGCCCGGCTCGAACAGGGGCAGGCGCTGTTCACCGTGCGGCACGACGCCGCCCATCCCTTCGAGGTTTCAGTGGGCGATGAGCGGCTGGTCGACATCGGCACCGTTTTCGACGTGCGCCATGATGCGCAAGGGCTGAGCGTCGCGGTTTCCGAAGGCGCGGTCCAGTTCGATCCCGACGGTGCCGACGTGCGCGTATCGCCCGGCGAAGTCCTGCGCCGCCCGGCCGGGGCGAGCGATTACACCCTCACCCGCCTGCCCGCCGAACAGGTCGGCGAATGGCGCGAGGGGCGCCTGACTTTCGAGAGCGCCTCGCTCGAGGACGTCGCGGCGCAGCTCAAGCGCGCCACCGGCATCGAATATGTCGCTGCATCGAACGCTTCGGGCGCGGTTTCCGGATCGATCCTCGTGGCGCCGCTGCGCAAGGACCCGGGCGCGATCGGTCCGCTGCTGGGCCTCTCGGTACGGTCCGAGAACGGACGCTGGGTGATCGGCTCGCGCTGAGGCGATGCGCCGCGCCATCTGCATCGTGGCGGCCGCAGCGGCCATGCCCGTGACCGCCTCCGCGCAGGAGGTGGTGGTGGACACGCGCGGCGGATCGGTGGGACAGGTCGCGATCGATCTGGCTAGGCAGACGCGCTCCAGCATCGTGGTGTCCGATCCAGCAGTGGCCGCCCGCATGGTCCCGGCATTGCGCGGACGGATGGGCGCCGCCGAGGCGGTACGCCTGCTGGCGCGCAAGGCGGGCGGGCGGGCTGTCGCCGTCGCACCCGGCGCCTGGCGGATCGAGGCAGGTGCCGCCGCGAAAAGCCTCGCGTCGCGCCCTGCCCCTCCGCGCCCGGTGGCTTCGGTAACCGTCGAGGCCGAAGCGGCCGACCCGATCGTCGTGGTCGCGTCCAAGCGCGATCTTACCCTTGGGCAGTTGCCGGGGCAGGTCACGATCCTCGATGGCGAATCGTTGGAAGCGGGCGGCATCGGCGGCACCGAGAAGATCACCCAGCGCGTCGCCACCGTCACTTCGACGCACCTCGGCAGCGGGCGCAACAAGCTGTTCATTCGCGGCATCGCGGATTCCAGCTTCACCGGGCCGACGCAGGCGACGGTAGGGCAGTATCTCGGCGACCTCAGGCTCAGCTACAATGCGCCGGACCCGGACCTGCGCCTCTCCGACATGGCGCGGGTGGAAGTGCTGGAAGGGCCGCAGGGCACGCTCTACGGCGCCGGATCGCTGGGCGGGATCATCCGCCTCGTGCCCAATGCGCCGGTCGTGGGGGTGACCGAGGGCGCGATTTCGGTCGGCGGCTCGCTGACCCAGAGCGGCGCGCCGGGCGGCGATGCGGCGGCGATGGTCAACGTGCCGCTCAGCAGTTCGGTTGCCCTGCGCGCCAACTTCGATGCGGCAACGCTGGGCGGCTATATCGACAAGCCGCTGCTCGGCCGCAAGGACGTCAACCGCACGCGCATCCTCGGCGGCCGCGCCGGTCTTCGCGCGGAGGTCGCGCCCGACTGGACGGTCGACCTGATCGGTCTGGGCCAATCCACCGACGCGCGCGACAGCCAGTACGCGGGCCGAAATGCCCGTCCGCCGCTGACCAGCAGCGCGCAAGTGCGCGAGGGTTCGGACGCGGACTACCTGATGGGCCAACTGGTGATCTCCGGCCGCATCGGCGAGGTGCGCGTGCGCTCCACCACCGGGGCGGTGCGCCAGCATCTGGAAGAGCGCTACGACGCCACCGTCGATCCGGACGCGCCGCGTCTGTTCTCGCAGGAGAACCGCACGCGCATGATCGCGCACGAGACGCGCATCTGGCAGCCCGAAACCCATGGCTTCGGGTGGCTGCTCGGCGCCAGCTACACGCACAACCGCACGGTGCTGACGCGCAGTTTCGAGAACTTCGTGACCACCACCGCCGCCACCGGCGTGCGCAACACCATCGACGAGTTCACCCTCTACGCCGAGGCCAGCCTGCGCATCCGGCCCGGTCTGACCGCCACGGCCGGTGGGCGGCTGACGCATTCGCGGCTCGGCGGCTCGGGCGAGGACGTGATGCCCGCCGTGTCCTTCGCCATGGCGCAGGCGCGCGCGCAAGTGACGGCCGATCGCACGACGACCACGGTTCTGCCCTCGCTGGCGCTCAACGCCGAAGTGATGGCGGCGACCAACCTCTACATGCGCTATCAGGAGGGCTTCCGCCCCGGCGGCTTCGCGATCGAGAGCGACTTCGTGCGCCGCTTCCAGAGCGACCAGACGCGGACTTTCGAATTCGGCGTGAAGCACGGCCAGCCCGGCGTCAGCCCGTTCGATCTTTCCGCCAGCGTTTCCTATACGCGCTGGCGCGACATTCAGGCCGACTTCATCGACAACTCGGGCCTGCCGAGCACCGCCAACATCGGCGACGGGCGTGTGTGGTCGGCCAGCGTGACGGGCGGCGTCGAACTGCTGCGCGGCCTGCGGCTCGAGGCCGGGGCGACGTGGAACCAGAGCAAGGTGGACCAGCCGCCCGCCGAACTGCTCGGGCTCGTCGCGCGGTCGATGGCGACTGTCGACATGTCCCAGGCGGGGCTGCTCGACGCGACGCTTGCGCGGTCGATGCAGGTGCCGAACATCGCGCAGTTTTCCGGCCGGATGAGCCTTGGCTGGAACCGGGAGATCGGCGAGAACCTGCGTCTCACCGCCAATGGCTGGGCGAGTTATGTGGGCAAGTCGCGGCTGGGTATCGGGCCGGAACTGGGCGATCCGCAGGGGGATTATCTCGACAGCGGGGCGGACCTGCGGGTCGGGACCGAGCGCTATGGCGTGACGCTGACGTTGAACAATATCACGAATTCGCGGGGCAATCGGTTTTCGCTCGGGACGCCGTTCGGGACGGGGCGGGACCAGACGACGCCGCTGCGGCCGCGTACGGTGCGGGTCGGGCTGGACGCTCGGTTTTAGGGAGGGAGGAAGGAAGGAAGGAAGGCCCACCCCCGGCCCCTCCCGCAAGCGGGAGGGGAGAAAAATACGGATTCACCCTCCCGCTTGCGGGAGGGTCGGGAGGCTTGGCGATTTATCGCCTAGCCGGACGGGGTGAGCCAGAGCGCAGCACCTCGATCTCCATCCGGATCACGGTAAGCACACCTTCCATATTCAGGAACACCGCTTCGTTAGGAAAGCGCAGCACCCGATAGCCCTGCTCCGCCATCCATCGATCGCGCGCAACATCATAATCCAGGCAAAGTCCGTGAGAATATCCATCGAGTTCCACAACGAGCGATAGCTCACGACACAGAAAGTCAGCAAAGTAAGGCCCCACCAGCATCTGCCTGCTGAACTTCGCCCCAAGCGCCGAGCGGGAAACATATCGCCACAGCCGCCGCTCTGCCGGCGTCGCTGCACAGCGAACGCGCCCGATCCGTATCCCGTAGCCCAAACCCCGCCATACGCCGAATTTCACGCCGAAACCCGGCACCACGAAATGAAATGTCGGCAAGCCGGAACTTTTTTCCAAGGCTGCTTTCCGACGCCTCCGTCTCAAGGGTCAGACTACAGACCTAAAAGGGACGAAGATGCCTTCCCAGCTTACTGCCAGGACCCTGCTTGCCACCACCGCCGTGCTCGCGTTTGCGACGGCGGCGCACGCCGAAGACGTCAAGACCAAGCTCACCGCCCCCATCCGCACCTCGACCATCAAGAGCGGCGCGGCGGATGCCATCAACATCACCGCCGAAGGCTCGGTCGTCCTGACCTCCGGCACCGCGGTCACGCAGGACAGCAACCACGCGGTCGCCAATGCGGGCAACATCACCATCACCAACGCCGACGGCGCGGTGGGCATCAACTCGGTCGCGGGCTCCAGCGGCGACATCACCAACACCGGCACCATCACCGTCGATGAGACCTATACCCCGACCGACACCGACAAGGACGGCGACCTCGACGGACCCTTCGCGCTCGGATCGAACCGTGTCGGCATCCGTACCGAGGGCGACCACACCGGCAAGCTGACACAGAACGGCAAGATCGTGGTCGAGGGCAACGATTCGACCGGCATCCAGCTGGGCGGCAAGCTGACCGGCGCCTTCACGCATGACGGCTCCACCACCGTCCTCGGCGACCGCACCGTCGGCGTCTCGGCGCGGGGCATCGACGGCAACGTGCGGCTTGCGGGCACCGTCTCGGCGCAGGGCAAGGACGCGATCGGCGCGCGTTTCGCGGGCGACGTGAACGGCGCGATGGTCGTGCAGGGCACCGTCGCCGCGACCGGCTACCGCTACACCACGCCGCCGACGGACGCCTCCAAGCTCGATGCCGACGATCTGCTGCAGGGCGGCTCGGCGTTGATCGTAGAGGGCAACGTCACCGGCGGCATCGTGCTCGCCGCCGCGCCCAAGGCGGTCGCCGACAAGCCGGACTCGGACGGCGACGGCATCGAAGACGCCAAGGAAGGCACCGCCAAGGTCGTCTCCTACGGCAGCGCCGCCGCCATGCAGGTGGGCGCGACCGACCACGCCGTCACCATCGGCCCGGTCGCCAATACCGGCAGCAAGTTCGGCCTGATCGTCGAGGGTTCGGTCGAAGGCCAGGGCCTCTACTCGGGCGTTGCGGCCAATGGCCTCGTCATCGGCGGACGCGGCGGCGCGGTGACGATCGCCAACGGCATCGGCGTGTCGGGCTCGGTCGTCGCCAATGCCAATGGCGCCAACGCCACGGCCCTGCGCATCGGCGCGGGTGCAACGACGCCGCAGCTTCAGAACACCGGCAACATCGCCGCCGCATCGGGCAATGCCGACAATGCGCTGGCCACCGCCGTCCGCATCGACGCGGGCGGCAACCTGCCGACCATCCGCAACAGCGGCACGATCAAGGCAGTCGCGGGCGAAAAGGGCTCGGCCACCGCCATCGTCGATGCCAGCGGCACGCTGAACCTGATCGAGAACGCGGGCACCATTTCGGCCACCGGTGCCAAGGACGGCACGCGCAACATCGCCATCGATTTGCGCGCCGCAACCGGGGACGTCACCGTCAAGCAGACGCAGGTGGCCTCCGGCGTGACCGCGCCCGCGATCGTCGGCGACGTGTGGTTCGCGGGCGGCAACGATACGCTCGACCTTGCCGATGGCACCCTTACCGGGAACGTCGCCTTTGGGGCAGGCAACAACACCCTCAACCTCTCGGGCGACGCCGTGCAAACGAGCGCGGTGAGTTTCGGCACCGGCAATGATACGGTCTCGCTGGCAGGCTCCAGCGGGTTCAATGGCTCGATGGACTTCGGCGGCGGCGCCGATGTGCTCAACATCTCGGGCAGCGCATACTTCTCCGGTTCGATCGCCAACTCCTCGCAGCTGGCGGTCAAGGTTTCCGGCGGTCTGCTCGACATCAAGAAGCCCGCCTCGATGGCCTCGCTCGATGTGGGCAGCACCGGCGTGGTCCTCGTCACGCTCGACAAGACCGCAGGCGCCGGATCGTCCTACACCGTGTCGGGCAACGCGACGTTCGCGGAAGGCTCCAAGCTGGCGATCCGCCTTGCCGACGTTTCGACGGCAGAGGGCACCTACCAGGTCCTCACCGCAGGCAGCCTGACCGGCCGGGACAAGCTGGCCACCAACACCGATCTCGTCCCCTTCATGTTCAAGGCCGAACTGGACAAGGACGCGGCGGCCAACACCATCGTCGTCGACGTCTCGCGCCGTACGGTCAGCGAACTGGGCCTCAACCGCTCGGGCGCGGCAGCCTATGACGCAGTGTTCAAGCAGCTGGCCAAGGACGACAAGATCGAGCAGGTCTTCCTCGGCCTGACCAACGGCGACGCCTTCCGCTCGGCCGTGGGCCAGATGCTGCCCGATCACGCGGGCGGCGGCTTCGAGGGCATCAGCCTGGGCACCCGTGCCCTCGCCCGCCAGATGCAGGACCCGCAGGGACCGATCAGCAGCAAAGGCCGCTTCTCGACGACGCTAAACATGGCGATCTGGGGCAGCGACCGTAAGGCGGGCAACACCGCCGCCTACAAGCTCAACGGCTATGCCTGGTCGGCGACCGCCGAGTACCAGACCGGCCTCGGCAAGTTCGGCGGCACCGTCGCCTACATCAACAACAACCACAAGAACGGCGAACTGACCGACGTGAACTCGGACGCTTTCGAACTGGCGGCGCACTGGCGCGGCAAGTTCGGCCCGGTCAGCGCCTTTGCGCGCGGGTCAGCCGGCACGGCCAAGTTCGACGGCAAGCGCAACTTCTACGGCATGGTCGGCTCCGAGACGGTCCGCCGCACCATGGACGGCAAGTGGGACGGCAAGTTCGTCACCTTTGCAGGCGGCGCCGCGATCGAGGGCGGCTCGCAGTTCTTCTTCTTCCGTCCGGGCGTGACGGTCGACTACGTGCGCCTGAAGGAAGACGGCTACTCGGAAACCGGCGGCGAGAAGCTGAACCTCACCGTCGCCTCGCGCACCAGCGACGAACTGGCGGTGAACCCCAGCATGACCGTGGGCATCGACTTCCTCGGCATGAAGGCGCGCGATGAGAACTGGTTCCGCATGGAAACCGAAGGCGGCTGGCGCGAGATCGTGAACGGCGGCATCGGCTCGACCACCGCGCACTTCGAGGGCGGCGACAACTTCACGCTGGAAGGCGACGGCGCGACGAGCGGCTGGTTCGCGCGCCTGCGGGCGATCGGTGGTTCGTCGGGCTTCACGATGGGCGGCGAACTCTCGGCCGAGGATCGCCACGGCCGGGTCGACCTCGCCCTGCGCGGCTCCATCACCATCGGTTGGTAAGGACAGGCACGATGCGTGGACCACTTCTCTGCGGCATCGTCCTGGGCGCCGGGCTGCTGTTAAGCTGCGCCCCCCGCGTGCGGCCCGGCGCCTCCTCCCCCGCTTTGGCGGGGGAGGAACTGCGCATATCGCGCGGGCCGTGCTTCGGGTTCTGCCCGGTTTACAAGGTCGCCGTGACGCCCGCCGGACGGGTGGACTTCACCGGCGAGCGGCACACCGCCGTACTGGGCCAGCGTGCCCACTCGGTCGGCCGCACGACGTACGAGGACGTACGCCGCGCCCTCGCACCGATGCGCCCGCAGACGGGCGAAGAGCAGACTCACGCCTGCACCGAGGCGGCCACGGACATGTCGAGCGTGACGCTCGAATGGATCGGCGCGGACGGCCGCCGCACCGCGCTCACCTACAACATGGGCTGCCGCTCGGCGGAGGGTGCCGCGATGGCGCGCACGGTGGAGGAACAACTCGGCCACCTCGGCGTCGAGGCATGGGCCGCGCAGAAAACGTGGCCGGGCGACAGCCGGGGCTGAGGCCCGGCCCTTCGTCAGTCCATGAAACCGCGTTCGTTCGATGCATCGAACTTGCGCACGCCGGAGACGTCGATCCTCTCCGCCCAGCCGCCGAGCACGGCCGTCACGGCGGGCTGTCCAAGGTGCGTCGCCAGCGCCGCCTCGTCGCGCCAGCGCTCGAAGACCAGCACCGTGCCCGCCGCCGGGTCGTCGATCGCGAAGTGATAGTTGAGGCAACCGTCCTCCTTGAGCGTCGGCTCGACCAGCCCGCGCAAGGTTGCTGCAAGGTCGTCGACGAGATCGGGGGCGGTCTTCAGGTGTCCGGCAAGAATGATCATTTGAGGCGTCCTTTCGTTACCAGGCCGGGGCGTCGCCGCCGGGGACGGCGGGGCCGGTCAGCCAGTCGCCGGTGATCCCGATGCGGATTTCGGAGCCCTTCGCCACTTCGGTCCCCGCATCGGGGGTGACGAACATGATCCGGTTGGGTGCCCAGACCGAGCCGATGATTTCCTCCTCCTCTCCGGACAGCGTAACCCCGGCGATGGCGCACATCTCCCGCGCGCGTTCGCGGGTCTGGCCACGCACTTCGGGGACGTAAGCCTTGGCCGGGTCTTCATGCACCTTGAGCACGCGCGCCTTCTCGCGCTCGGCTTCCTCTGCGGCGAGCGTCTCGTCGAATTCGGGGCCGTGATAGTCGATCTCCCAGTCGAACGAGATCATGTTTTCCAGGATGTCGGGCAGGAACGGCGTCATCCGCAAGTGCGACCAGTGCGACATGTACCGCTCCATCGCCTCGTAAGTGTCGATGTCGCAGCAGTTGGCGAAGTCGAAATCGCCCGAGTGGAAGCGCGTGTGGACGACCTTGCCGTGGCTGTAGTCGCGCACCTCGCGGTTGAGGTGCGACAGCTTCTTCACCTCTTCGATAAACAGGTCGATCTTGGCCGGGTCGGCATCCTTCTTGAACTTGAGCATCACGACGTGACGGATCATCGGTCTCTCCCCTATCGCGCCCGCGCCGCGATTGGTTCGCGGGGACTCGGCGCTGCGAGGGGAGACTAGCGCGGCGGATTTCGGGCCGTGCCTGTCAGTTAAAACAGGTGCCGGCAGCGCGCCGTCCATGCGGTGAACGGTTGCCCATCCGTCCGATTGCGTATCAAATCGTTGCTGCACACCCTCCCCCGGTTGACGCGGGGGCCGGGCGGGTGTGTGCAAAATACGCAGAGGCATACCGGCGTCGTGCGGCCGGGCGGTATGCCGCAGGAGAGGATCTAGAGGTGGCCCGTCCCTTCGCGCCGCGTTTCGCGGTCTATGTCGCACTTGTGTTCATGCTGCTGGGCGTGCTGCAGCTGGCCGCCAGCCTCGTTTTCTACCAGTCGATAGACCGGCAGACGCTGAACGAGGACCATGCCCGCCGCATCGGCGAACTGCTCGTCGTCAGCGATCGCATCCACGCCGCCGACCCGCGCCTCACCGCGCCGACCATGAGCACCCGCCATCTGTCCGCTGCCGTCGGCACCGCTCCCAGCGTCCCTGCCGCCACGACCGACAAGACGCTCATCCGCATCGAACGCCGCATCATCGAGTGGGAGCCCTCGCTCGGCGGACGGTCGCTGCGGCTGGCCATGCAGGGGCCGCCGGGGGGCAAGTGCGACCTCGTCGGCGCGATCCGGCTGGCGGACGGGCACTGGCTCAACTTCCGGTCCCGCGACATCAACGCGATGTGGCCGGTGGCGCTGCGGGCGACGGTGCTGACGCTGGCGACGACGGTGGCGTT
>JASGGD010000017.1:0-42468 GCA_047605225.1 Novosphingobium sp. | reverse complement strand
CCGGCCCGGAGATCGAGGACGACTGGCACAACTTCACCGCGCTCAACATGCCCGAGACCCATCCGGCGCGTGCGATGCACGACACGTTCTACTTCCCCGACAAGGATGGGGAAGGGCGCGACATGCTGCTGCGCACGCACACCTCGCCGGTGCAGATCCGCACGATGCTGAGCGAAGGCGCGCCCTTGCGCATCATCGCCCCGGGCCGCGTCTATCGCTCGGACAGCGATGCCACGCATACCCCGATGTTCCACCAGATCGAAGGCCTGGTGATCGATAAGGGCATCCACCTGGGCCACCTCAAGTGGACGCTGGAAACCTTCCTCAAGGCCTTCTTCGAGCGCGACGACATCGTCCTGCGCCTGCGCCCCAGCTACTTCCCCTTCACCGAACCCTCGATCGAGGTGGACGTGGGCTATTCCAGCCAAGGGGGACGCCGCGTGGTCGGCGGCTCGGGCGATGCGCCGGGGCATGCCTGGATGGAAGTGCTCGGTTCCGGCATGGTCAACCGCCGCGTCATCGCGGCGGGCGGCATCGACCCCGACGAATGGCAGGGCTTCGCTTTCGGCATCGGCGTCGATCGGCTTGCCATGCTCAAGTACGGGATGGACGACCTGCGCGCCTTCTTCGACGGCGATGTGCGCTGGCTCTCCCACTACGGTTTCTCCGCCCTCGACGTGCCGACCCTTTCGGGCGGCGTCGGTACGCCGGCATAAGGCGGGAAGGATTTAGACAATGAAGTTCTCGCTCTCCTGGCTCAAGCAGTACCTGGAAACGGACGCTGCGATCGAGCAGATCGCCGCCACGCTCAACGCCATCGGCCTTGAAGTCGAAGGCATCGAAGACCCCGCCGCCAAGCTGGAAGGCTTCCGCGTGGCCAAGGTGCTCACGGCTGAGAAGCACCCGAAGGCGGACAAGCTGCAGGTGCTGACCGTCGATACCGGCGACAAGGTGCTCACGGTGGTCTGCGGTGCGCCCAATGCGCGCGCAGGCCTTGTCGGCGTGCTGGGCCTGCCGGGCGCGGTGGTGCCGGTGAACGGCATGGCGCTGAAGGTTGCCGCCGTGCGCGGCGTCGAATCGAACGGCATGATGTGCTCCACGCGCGAGCTGGAGCTGGGCGAGGACCATGACGGCATCATCGAACTGCCTGAGGACGCGCCGGTCGGCACGCCCTTCGCGCAGTACCACGGCGCCGATCCGGTCATCGACGTGGCGATCACCCCCAACCGCCCGGACTGCATGGGCGTCTACGGCATCGCCCGCGATCTGGCGGCGGCGGGCCTTGGCACGCTGAAGCCGATCGTCGCGCCCGCGGCCGCAGGCACCTTCCCGTGCCCGGTCGAGGTGCGCACCGATGATGCCGAGGGCTGCCCGGCATTCTACGGCCGCGTCATCAGGGGCGTGAAGAACGGCCCTTCGCCGCAGTGGCTGCAGGATGCGCTCAAGTCCGCTGGTCAGCGTCCGATCTCGGCGCTGGTCGATGCGACCAACTACGTGATGCTCACGTATGGCCGCCCGGCCCATGCCTATGATCTCGCGAAGCTGACCGGCGCGGTCGTCGCCCGCCGCGCGGCGGAAGGCGAGACGGTCGAGGCGCTGAACGAGAAGACCTACACGCTCGACGCCGAGATGACCGTGATCGCCGACGACAGCGGCGTCCATGACATTGCGGGCATCATGGGTGGCCAGCACTCGGGCTGCGGTGACGACACCACCGATATCCTGCTCGAAATCGCCTACTTCGACCCCGAGCGCATCGCCAAGACCGGCCGCAAGCTCAACCTGACGTCCGACGCGCGCGGCCGCTTCGAGCGCGGGATCGACCCGCAGTTCCTCGACACCGGCCTTGCCCTGCTGACGAACCTGATCACCCAGCTGTGCGGCGGCGAAGTGTCCGAGATCGTGCGCGCGGGCGCCGCTCCGGGCACGCCGAAGATCGTCCACTTCGCGCCCTCGCTGGTCGAGAAGCTGGGCGGCGTCACCGTCACCCCCGGCGAACAGCAGCGCATTCTGGAAAGCCTTGGCTTCTCGGTTGTCGAAGGCGATGACTGGGCCGTCACGGTCCCCGGCTGGCGTCCCGACGTGGACGGCGCGCCTGACATCGTCGAGGAAGTCGTTCGCATCCACGGTCTCGACAAGGTCGAGAGCGTGCCGCTGCCGCGCGCCGATGGCGTGGCGAAGCCCACCGCCACCCCGGCGCAGGCGCAGGAACGCCGTGTGCGCCGTGCCGCTGCGGCGCGCGGTCTGCAGGAAGCCGTCACCTGGTCGTTCCTGCCCGAACCCGCCGCCGAGGCTTTCGCCGAAGGCCCGCTGTGGGTGCTCGCCAACCCGATCAGCGAGGACATGAAGGCCATGCGCCCCTCGCTGCTGCCGGGCCTGCTGATGGCGGCCAAGCGCAACCTCGATCGCGGCGCGGCCTCGCTGCGCCTGTTCGAGATCGGCCGCCGCTATCTGCGCGGTACGGGCGGCGCGAGCGACGAGCGGCTGACGCTGGGCGTCGTCCTCGCGGGCGAGAAGACCCCGCGTGGCTGGGCGACCGGCAAGGCGTCCGCGTTCGACGCCTACGATGCCAAGGCCGAAGTGCTGGCTCTGCTGGCCGAGGCAGGCGCCCCGGTCGACAAGCTGCAGGTCATGGGCGAGGCTGGTTCCCAGTTCCACCCCGGCCAGTCGGCCACGCTGCGTCTCGGCCCCAAGACGGTGCTCGCGCGCTTCGGCATGCTGCACCCGAAGACGGCGAAGCAATTCGACGTCGATGGCCCGGTGGCGGTCGCCGAGCTGTTCCTCGACGCCATTCCAGCCAGGAAGGGCACGCCGAGCTTCGCCCGCGTCTCCTACGCGCCCCCGGCGCTGCAGGCGGTGACGCGCGACTATGCCTTCCTCGTGCCTACTGAACTGGCCTCGGGCGATCTCGTGCGGCTGGTGCAGGGTGCGGACAAGGCGAACATCGTCGCGGTGCGCCTGTTCGACGACTTCCGCGGCAACGGCGTGCCCGAGGGGCAGAAGTCGCTGGCGCTCGAAGTCACGCTGCAGCCGGTCGAGGCCAGCTACAAGGAAGCCGACCTCAAGGCGATCAGCGAGAAGGTGACCGCCGCCGCCGCCAAGCTGGGCGCGGTGCTGCGCGGCTGATCGTCGTCCCGGACTTGATCCGGGACCGCTGGCGGTCTTTAGGTGAGCGCTGTCCGTGAGCCGCCCTGCCGCAAGGCGGGCCGTTCACGGCCAGCGATCCCGGCCTTCGCCGGGATGACGATAGGGGACCGACGTGGACTTCGTGACCATCTCCTCCGGCGATCTCACCGCCCGGATCAATCCGCTGGGCGCAGAACTGTGGTCGCTGACCGACAGCGCGGGTCGCGAGTATATGACTGATGCCGATCCGGCGTTCTGGACCGGCCATGCACCGCTGCTGTTCCCGATCGTCGGTGCTCTGAACAACGACACCTACCGGCTGGACGGCGAGAACTACGCACTCCCCCGCCACGGCTTCGCGCGCAAGTCGGTGTTCGAGGTCGTGGAAGTCGGCACCGATCATGCGCTGTTCCGCCTGACCGACAGCCCGGAAACGCGCAGCGTCTATCCGTTCGCCTTTGTGCTGGAGATGGCGTTCCGGCTGGAAGGCATGACGCTGTTTACCGAGGCGCGGGTCATCAACGCCGGTGAGGCATCGTTGCCCTTCAGCCTGGGCTTCCACCCCGGCTTCGCCTGGCCGCTCCCCGGCGGTGCCGCCAAGGCCGACCATGTCGTTGCCTTCGAGCAGGCCGAACCCCAGCCGATCCGCCGCATCGACGGCCCCAGCGGCCTCCTCCTGCCCGAGCCCGTCGCAACGCCGGTGGACGGCCATATCCTGCCCCTCGACGCCGCACTGTTCGAAGACGACGCGGTTATCTGGGATCGCCTCTCCAGCCGCGCGCTGACATATGGCGCTCCCGGCGGCACGCAACTTGCCATCGCCTTCCCGGACACGCCGATGCTGGGCATCTGGCAGAAGCCCGGCGCGGCGTACTTGTGCATCGAGCCATGGCAGGGCCATGCCGACCCTCTTGGCTTTACCGGCGATTTCCGCGAGAAGCCGGGCGTCATCACGCTGCCGCCCGGCAAGGCGCGCAGCTTCCGCATGGACGTCACCGTCCTTTCGGCCGATTAAGGAGCATATCCCCATGAAGACCGTCCTCGTAACCGGCGCGACCTCCGGTATCGGCGAAGCCTGCGCGCGCGCTTTCGTGAAGGCCGGATGGCGCGTGATCGGCACCGGCCGCCGTGCCGAGCGACTGCAGGCGCTGACCGACGAACTGGGCGCCGACACATTCCACGGCGCCGTGTTCGACGTGCGTGACGAAGCCGCCCGCGACGCCGCGCTGGCCGCGCTTCCCGCCGAATTCGCGCAGATCGACTGCCTCGTGAACAATGCTGGTCTCGCGCTCGGCGCCACACCGGCGCAGGCATCCGACCTCGCCAACTGGAAGACGATGATCGACACCAACGTCGTCAGCCTCGTCTCGCTGACGCACAAGCTGCTGCCCGGCCTGATCGAACGCAAGGGTGCGATCGTGAACCTGTCCTCGGTAGCGGCGACGTATCCCTACACCGGCGGCAACGTCTACGGCGGCACCAAGGCCTTCGTGCGCCAGTTCTCGCTCGGCCTGCGCTCCGACCTCAACGGCACCGGTGTGCGCGTGACGTCGATCGAGCCCGGCATGGTGGAAACCGAGTTCACCGTGGTGCGCAACGGCGGCGATCAGACGGCGTCAGACACCTTCTATGCAGGCGTCAACCCGATGACCGGCGAAGACATCGCCGAGACCGTGCTGTGGGTCGCCACCCTGCCCCCGCACGTCAACATCAACACGCTGGAACTGATGCCGGTGAACCAGTCGTTCGCCGGTTTCCAGGTCGCGCGGGAAGGTTAATCCGCAGGCAGCAGCGCCAGCAGCAGGTCGCGCGCGGCATTCGCCTCGTGCACCTGCTCTGAACTGCCGCCCTTGTCGGGGTGCACCAGCGCGATACGGCGGCGGTGTGCCTCGACGATCTCGCGCCGGTCGG
This sequence comes from Novosphingobium sp., assembly GCA_047605225.1. Taxonomy (GTDB): domain Bacteria; phylum Pseudomonadota; class Alphaproteobacteria; order Sphingomonadales; family Sphingomonadaceae; genus Novosphingobium. The sequence goes on along the minus strand of JASGGD010000017.1, from coordinate 37,431 downwards.
CGCTCGTCTCAACGCCGAGCAATGCCCGTGCCTGCGCCGCCTCGAAGGACGGCCCGGCGACCTTGCGTTTTTTCTCCCAGGGCCAGCGGCCGATCAGCATGCGGCACACGATGCAGCCGAGCGCGACCAGCCAGAGCAACTTGATCATGGGCTGTCCCGTCAGCCTGCGGCGGCGAAGGCCGTTTCGGACTCCCGCCTTACCGGCACCGGCAGGTTGAGCCCCGCCACCAGCCCGCGCAGTTCCTGCCGCGCAACAAGATGGCTGGTGCCCAGATCGCCCAGATAGCCCTTGTCGAGCAGGGTCAGGCCCGAGGGGAACAGTTCGCGGAAGATCACGCGCTCGGACAGCCCTGCCGCGACGCGGAAGCCCGCGCGCTTGGACAGTTCCTGCAGCGCGCCGTCGATGCGGCGCATGTTGCGCGCCTCGACATGCTGGACGCGGTTGCGCACGACGACCCAGTCCAGTTCGCGGCGGCCTTCGGAGATCGTCTTCATGCCGCGCTTCTTGCGCGCTTCCCACATGACTTCGGCGTAAAACGAGAGGCGCTTCACCTTGAAGGTCTCGCTTTCCACCTGCCCGAGAAGGTCGAAGTCGACGAAGCTGTCGTTGAGCGGCGTCACCAGCGTGTCCGCCGTGGTGGCGACGTGGCGGGCGAAGGGATCATCGCGACCCGGCGTGTCGAAAACGAGGAAGTCGTAGCCGTCCGCGATCTGCTCGGCGAGGTCGTCGAGTTCGGCGACGTCGTCGCCGTCGTAGACCGCGAAGCGCGCGCCGGGCAGCGCGATCTCGCGGCTGCGCTCGGTCTCGATGCGGTTCTCGAGGTAGCGGTAGAGCGTGCGCTGGCGGTGGTCGAGGTCGATGCAGGCGACATTCGCGCCCTGATAGGCGAGCGCGATGGCGACATGGACGGCGGTGGTGGACTTGCCGGTGCCGCCCTTCTCGTTGGCGAAGACGATGCGATGCGCTGTCACGTGACCGTTATCCTGTTCGCGCAGGCCGGTCGCCCGGCCCGACGTTGAAATCATTGCCCCCGCAGGCGCGCCGGGGCTAAAGCCCGAACCGCACCTTTCGGTCGCGCCCATCATACCGGAGCAGCCAAGCCCAATGCAAACCGTCCACGCCCTTGATCCACTGCGCAATGAGGTTGCCGAGCTTCGCAAGACCGGTCAGGTCGCCCTCGTGCCCACGATGGGGGCGCTGCATGACGGCCATCTGACGCTGGTGCGCGAGGCGAAAAGCCGGGGCGCGGCCGTGGTCGTGTCGATCTTCGTCAACCCGCTCCAGTTCGGTGCGAACGAGGATCTCGACGCCTATCCGCGCCAGCTGGCCCGCGACTCGGCGCTGCTGGAGGCGGAAGGGGTGGCCCTGCTCTGGGCGCCGACGGTCGAGGCGATGTACCCGGCCGGATTCGCCTCCAACATTTCGGTCGCGGGCGTCAGCGAGGGGCTGTGCGGCGCTTCGCGGCCCGGCCACTTCGACGGCGTCGCCACCGTGGTTTGCAAACTGTTCAACCAGGTCATGCCCGACCTGGCCCTGTTCGGCGAGAAGGACTGGCAGCAACTGGCCGTCATCCGCCGCATGGCGCGCGATCTCGACCTGACCCGCCCCGCCGCCGACGCTATCGTGGGCGTGCCGACCGTGCGCGAGGCGGACGGGCTCGCGATGTCCTCGCGCAACGCCTACCTTTCGGCCGAGGAGCGCACGGCGGCCGTCGCGCTGCCGACCGCGATGCGCAGCGCCATCGCCGCGATCGAGACGGGCGCGGACGTGCCGGAGACCCTCGCCAGGCTGGAGGCCGAAATCGTCGCGGGCGGCTTCCGCTCGGTGGACTATGCCGAACTGCGCGACGCGGATGACCTGACGCCCCTGACGGCGCGTTCCGACCGGCCGATGCGGCTTATCGTGGCGGCCCGGATCGGCCCGGCCCGGCTCATCGACAACATGGCGGTAAATCCCGTCTGACGTTGTATTTGCGAAAGATTCTCACAGACATCGTCATTTGTTCGTGCAAGAGTGACGGCATAAGGAGTTCGTCGCCCTGGGGATTGGGCATATCGCGCGTCCGCGCGAGACAATAGGGAGCACTACTGATGAAGACGTTCGTTTGCGCGCTGGCCGCGCTCGCTACCGTTGCGGCCACCCCGGCCCTCGCCGACCAGTCCTCGGCCCGCAAGCTGCAGGACAAGGGGCAGCAGCAGATCCCCGTCTGCACCAAGAACCTGGGCACCATTTCCATCGTCGAGCCCGACACCCAGTGGTGGCGCGAACTGAGCCTTGGCAGCCCCGAGGCGATCCTGCGCGTCTTCGTGCAGAAGTCCGGCTGCTTCACCATGGTCAACCGTGGCCGCTCGCTGCAGAACAGCGCCATGGAGCGCGCGCTCGCCGAGCAGGGTGAACTGCAGAAGGGCTCCAACATCGGCAAGGGCCAGATCCGCGCGGCGGACTACTTCCTGCAGCCGGACATCGTCTCGACCAACAACAATTCGGGCGGCGGCGGCCTCGGCGGCGTGCTGGGCGGCGTCGGCGGCCTGTTCGGGCGCGGCGTGGGCGCGATCGCGGGCGGCCTCAACGTCAAGAAGGGCGAGGCGAACGTCACCCTCTCGATCGTGAACTCGCGCACCACCGTGGAAGAGGCGCTGACCGAGGGCTATGCCCGCAAGTCCGACGTCAGCTTCGGCGCGGGCGGCGGCGGCTTCTTCGGCGGCACGTTCGGCGCTGCCGGTGGCGGCGGCTACCAGAACACGCAGATCGGCCAGATCATCGTGCTCGCCTACCTCGACGCCTATACCAAGCTGGTGACCCAGCTCGGCGGTCTTCCGGTCGATGCCTCGGCCGCAGCGCCCAAGGCGAACTGACAAGACGGCTTCCCGGTCGCCTGCCTTGCTTGACAGGCCCTACCTTGCTTAACAGGCATTGTCAGGCGACCGGCGGGACGCTGTCGTATATCCACTGCGCCGACATGAACTGAGCGGCGATGCGCGGAACGAAAGCCCGCGCATCGCGGCCGGGGGACAATGCCATTCGCAATCCGCTTTCCTATCGCTGCTGCCGCGGCGCCTTTACCGTTTCGCATGGTCCCGAAGCGTTTCGGAACCGGGCACGCCGTCGTCCCAGTCCCCTTAGGCGGCATCCGGCTCCGTCCAGCCCGGCGGCGGCCGACGGATCGTCTCGCGTGGGGAGCCGGGAGGGCCTTCCTCGCGGAAACGATCGGTCGGCCGTCGTCGGCACTTCCACGAGAACAGGGATAGCATGAGCGGCCTGTCCATCCTCTATATCGAGGACGATTCCCGCGCCGCCTCGCAAGTCGAGGAACTGGCGAGCCTTTCCGGCGACTCGCTGACCTGGTGCGCGACCGGCAACGACGGCCTGAAGCGCGCCGGGGCGGAGCGCTTCGACGTCATCATCCTCGATCGCATGCTGCCCGACCTCGACGGTATCACGATCCTGTCGCGGCTGCGCGAAAGCGGGGTCGGCACGCCGGTGCTGCTGCTCTCCGCGCTCGGCCGCACGACCGACCGCGCCGAAGGGCTGGACGCGGGCGCCGACGATTACCTCGCCAAGCCCTTCGAGGGCGAAGAACTGCTCGCCCGCCTGCGCGCCCTGCACCGCCGCTCATCGGGGCGCGAGCATTCCGCCGTCATCCTCTACGGCGCGTTCGAATGCCACGTGAAGGCCCGCACCGCCTTTCGCGACAACCGCCACCTTGCGCTCAGCCCCAAGGAATTCGAGCTGTTCCGCTATTTCATGGAGAACGCGGGCGAAGTCCTGACGCGCGAGATGCTGCTGCGCGACGTATGGAAGATGAACTTCGATCCGCAGACCAACGTGGTGGACGTCAACATCGGCCGCCTGCGCCGCAAGCTTGAGGAAGGCTTCGACAAGCCCGCGCTCGAGACGATCTGGGGCTCCGGCTACAGGCTGCTGGACGGGCGGTGAGCGTGTCTTTCATAGCGGCACCGGCCCACGCCCCCACCCGACTTCCCCAGGGTACTATCGTTGGGAGGTCGGGTGGGGGCGTGGGCCGGTGCTGCAAAACCAAGCCCCGCCGCCAGGTTCCATGAAGCGGCTGGCTTTCATCCGCAATTCGATCTTCGCCCAGATCGTCCTCTGGGCGATCGCCACGGCTGCGGTGATCACCTTCGGGCTCTGGCTGCTGACCAATGCCACGATCGAGCGCTCAAACCGGCAGGCGCTGGAACGCGCGGTCGATGTGGACCTTGCAGGCATGGTCGACATCTACGCCAGCGGCGACCGCGACGAGCTGGCTAAGCGCATCAAGGACCGCCTCGCCCTGCAACCGCGCAACGGCGACCCGGCGCACTATCTCCTCGCCGACGCGCAGGGCAAGCGCATCGCCGGGGACCTGACCGAATGGCCGGGCCTTCACGCCGGGATCTCCGAAGCCGCCGACATTCGCATCGAAGGCGGCGAGCTTGCCTTCGCCCGCGCGACTCAGCTCGGCCCGAACCTCAAGCTGCTGGTCGCGCACGAGTATCGCGACCTTTCCATGCTGCTGCGGCAGGTGGCGCTGGTGTTCCTGACCGGCGGCGTGCTGGCGACGCTGGCGGTGGCGCTCGGCGGCTGGACCGCCGCACATCGCCTCGCGGGACGACTGGAGCGGATCAACGCCGCCTTCCGCCAGCCCGACGACGCCGCGCTGGAGGAACTGGCGCGCGGCTCGGCCGGCCATGACGAGATCGACGAACTGACCTCGCATTCCGGCAACGCCCTTGCCCGCCTCAAGCGCCTTGCCGCCGCCCATCGCGAGACGACCGACCATGTCGCGCACGAGATGCGCACGCCGCTGATGCACCTCGACAACCGGCTGGTGAAGGCGCTCGCCGCCACGCCCGATGCCGAGACCGCCGCGCGCATCGCCGATGCCCGCACCGAGATCCGAGGCATCATCCGCATGCTCGAATCGCTGCTCGACATCGCCGCCAGCGAAGCCCGACGAGGCGACCGCCATGGCCTTGCCCCCGTCGATCTCAGTGCGCTGGCGACGCGGCTGGGCGAACTTTACGCCGACAGCGCAGAGGAATCCGGCCATCGCCTGATCCTCGACATAGAGCCCGAAGTCGCGATCGCGGGCGAGGAAATGTCGCTCACGCGGCTCGTCACCAACCTCCTCGACAACGCCTTCAAGTTCGTGCCGCGCGGTGGTACGATCCGCCTGACGCTGCGGCGGGGGCCGGTGCTGATCGTCAGCGACGACGGGCCGGGCATCGCGCCCGATCAGCGCGAGAGGATTTTCGAGAAGTTCGCCCGTGGCGGCAGTTCGCTCGGCACCGAGGGCGCGGGGCTCGGCCTGGCGCTGTGCCGCGCGATCGCCGCGCGGCACCATCTTGAGATTTCGCTCGCGCCCGGCGAAAGAGGCGCCTGCTTCACCGTTGCTCCGGAGTTCAGACGATGAGCCCATTGCTGCGCACTTCCGCGATTTTCGCTGCCGCCGTGCTGGCAGCGGGGCCTGCGCTTGCACAGGACGATGCGCCCGACGTCAACGAACGGGTCGCGCTGGCGCTGTCCTCCGCCCAGAGCGCGCAGGGCCGGGCCGACAACGAAGGGCTTGCGCGCGCGCTCGGCGTGATCGAGCGCGCGGGCGCGCGGCCGCTGGACGGATGGCAAGGCGAGGACCCGGTGCCCGCATGGCGCGCGCTGGTGCCAAGCGAACAGGCTCCGCTGCGCGGCAGTCCGCTCGGCCCCGGCTACCGGACCGGCAAGGCGCAGCCGGGAACCAGCGACAGCTTCGAGCAGGTGTTCCTCTCCGGCAAGAAGGCGAGCATCGCGCTCTCGACTCCGGGCGACACGCCGGTCACCCTGCAAGTGCTGGACGCCGAGCGCCGCCCGGTCTGCACCACTGCCGACGCCCGCCGCGCCTGCCGCTGGATACCGCTGTTCACCCAGCGCTACGTCATCGAGGTGCGCAACGCGGGCAGCCGGGCGGCGGAATATTTCTTGGTGGTGGAATAGCGCGATATTCAGACTTGTCCCGGAGCGGACCGGGCCCACCCTAACAAAACGGCCTGACCGGAGCTCCGCCTCACGCGCCGGGAGAGTGCTAGGCCTCTCCCGGCGCAGGGGTTCCCAGTCAGTTCAGAACGCGACGCTCAACCCTGCCCGCGCGGAAAAGTCCGTGCCGGTGCTGGTCCGCTCCGTGCGTGCCGAAATCTTCCAGGTGAAGTCGTAACCACCCGCAAGCATGCTCACTTCGCCGATCCACGCGCCCTTGAGGCTATCTCCGGCGATGGTGAAAGCATCTCCCGCGTCGTAGTCGTCGCCGCCGTTGAAGTAGGCCGTCGTGCTGCCGAGCTTGCCGGTCAGTACCTCGCGGCGACCGGCTTCGATCTGGAAGGTGAGCGGGCGCCAATCGGGTGTCACCGTACCCAGCGAGTATGAGGCGGTGACCGTCGGGGTGGCAGTCAGCATCTTGCTGGTGCGGCTCGCGACGGTGAGGGCCATGGCATCGGTGTCCGCGGTTTCGGCATAGCCGTTCTCCTTCAGCCACATCTGCTCCAGTTCCAGCTTGGGCTTCAGAATGAAGCGGCGGGACATGTCGAAGCGGTAGGATGCGCCGGCGAGGCCCGAGAAGAGCCAGCCCTTCCAGCTGCCGTCGGCCGAGTAGGAGAAATCGGTATCGTCGATCGTACCGGTGTAGGTACGCGTCGAATCGATCGAGATGCGCGAAGCGCCAACGCGCGCCCAGGCCAGCAGCGGACCTTTCTGGGTCCGCCAGAACACGCCGAGGTCATGCTGGCCGATGTCCAGCTTTCCGGTGCCACCGTTGTTCTTCACGTTGCCCTGCATCCAGGCATAGGACACGCCGAAGTTGCCGAGGTCGGTGCTGCGCTCGACGCCACCCGAGAGGCCCCAGCCGTTGGCCTTGTACCCGGCCGTGCCGGTCGCATCCTTGCTGGCGCGCCAGTAGATCGGCTCGAACCAGCCGCCGATGTCGGAAACGTCGAACAACGTGGTTTCGTCGCTGATGTGACGCGCGGCCAGGCGGTCGGCGGTCGTCACCGCCTTGAAGACGCCGCCGGCGTGGTCGGGCAGCAGGCCACCGACCTGGTCGCGCAGGGTCGCCGAATCCTCGACCTGCAACAGGCTCTCGGTGATGTCGTCGTCGTTCTGCGCCGTCGCATAGATCGCATCCCAGGCGGATGCCTGCGATTTCGTGAGCCCCAGTTCGTCCGTCGTCTTGCGCGTCAGGGTCAGGTAGACATTGTCATCGTCGCTGCTGACCGCGCCGTTGTAGATGAACGGCGTATCGACCGAGGAATTGAGCGAGCCCTCGATGGTGAGATCGTCCGAGGTCAGCACGGTATAAGTGCCCTCCGCAGTCGCGAGGCTGTTCACCGTGGCAGACACGCTGGCGCCGTCGGCCAGCGTCGCGCTGTCGACCACGATGGTCGAGCTTTCGTCGCCGTCGACGTAAACGCCGATAGTGCCGCTGGAGCCGACCGTGAGTGTACCGAAACTGACGGTCGTTGCCTCGTCGGGGATGAGAGTGCCGCCATTTACGGTCACCGCGACATTGTCGGCATTGGCGAACTGGCCCGAGTAGGTGGCGGTATCGTTGATGGTGACGGTGCCGGTCTCGCCTGCGAAGTCCATCGTGCCCGAATAGCTCGATTCGCCCGAAAGCGTCGCCGTTCCCGTGCCGCTGCCGAAGTAGATGTCGCCTGAGTACAGCGCATTGCCGGACAGGGTCAGGCTGTCATCACCCGCTCCGAAGTATGTGTCACCGACGATCTGGCCGGTCGAAGCCGAGAGGCTGTCGTTGCCCGAACCCAGCAGGATGTTGCCGCTGATCTTGGCGTAGACCGTGGGATCTTCCTCGTCGTTGTCCTCCACATATTCGGCACTGGTTTCGGCGTCGTCATCGTTGAGATACTGGGTGATGGTGACCCCGGTGGTGTTCGCGGAAAGGTCAATCGCGGTACGTGTGTCGGTGCTCGACCCGCCGGCAGTGATGTAGCCGGTATTCTCGATCGTCGTCAGCGTACCGGAAAGGTCCCGGATAGCCGTGGTCGTGCCCTCGCCGCTCGACGTCAGCGAGGCCGAGATCGTGCCGCTGTTGTAAAGGCTGGTGACGGTGCTGCCCTCGTTGATCAGCAGGGCGGTTGCCGACTGGTCGTAGGAGATCGCGCTGAGGGTGCCCGAAACGCCGATGCCGTCGGTCAGAGTGACGTTGCCGCCCTGCCCGCCGATCACCAGTCCATAGGCATCGGTGTTGCTGTAGTAGGAATTGGCGGTCACCGACCCGTCGATGACGATCGAGTAAGTACCCATGTTGCCGGTGACCGATCCGACCGTGATGTCGCTGGTCCCGCCGACCTGGATCGCCGGCCCATTGCCGTAAGTCGTGATGACGCCGGTGCCTTCGTCGCTGTCGTCGACACCGTCGCCGTCTTCGTCATCATTGTCGTCGTCGCGATCGACCGGGGGCGCCGCAACATAAATGCCGCCATCGACATTGCCGGTGATCGAAACCGCTGCCGTGCCGGTGCGCAGGGCCGCGCGTGAAAGCACCTCGGTCGTGCCGTCGTCATCGGTATAGGAGTAGCCCTTGGTCACGGTGCCCTGGATCGTGACCGTGCCACTGACGTCGCCCGCCACGCTGATCGCGCTGGACCCCGAGCCGACGACCGAAACGGTACCCTCGACGGTCAGGTCGCCATCGACACCCTGCGTCGAGATGCCTACCGCGTTGTCACCAATGACCTTGATCGTGCCGGTATTGGTGATCGAGCCGGTCCAGTCGCCGTCAAGTACGATGCCGCCCGAGTTCTGGCCCTCGACCGTGATCGCGCCCTCGTTGAGAATCGTACCTGCCGCATCGCCGGTTACGTGAACGCCGTAGCGGTTGCTGGCGGATGCGATGTTGTCGGTGACGATGCCGTCCGAATCGTCGTCATCGACGACATAGTCTTCCAGAACCGTGATCACGCCGTCCTCGCCGATGTCGAGGCTCGTGGTCGTTCCCGCATTGACGGTGATGCCCGAGGTGTTGTTCGCGGCACCCATCTCAAGGGTGCCGCCCATGGTGACGGTGGAATCGCTGTCGAGGGTGATCGCACTGCCGCTTGCCAGCGTGATCGTGCCGTTCTCGCCGACCGTGACGTTACCCGCACTCGAGGTCGAAAGCGCGGTCGTGGTGTCCTTGGTCACCGAAGTATCGGCAAGCACGGGCGTGGCGGAAAGAGCAAGCGCAAGCGCTCCGAGGCTGGCGGAATTCTTCATCGAACGCATGGCGGGTGTCCCGAAAGGAAAAGTCTGGATGATCTTGGTGAAAGGCCGGGCGGCCTCAGGTGGCGATGCCGATGACAGCGGTGCCGGTGTATCCGGCGGTGACGCTGCCGCTCAGGGTCGGCGTCTGCTGGGCGATCTGCGCCGAGGTGTTGTCGCCGAACACATTGTCGGACGACAGCGAGATCGCGTTGTAGTTGGCAATGCTGGCGGTGTAGCGGGTGTCCCCGGTAAACACGGCGGTGTTGTTCGCGGCCGGCATGGCGAGCTGCGAGATGAGCGTCGCCGTGCGTCCGGTGCTCGCCGAAGTCAGGCCGCCGGTGAACACCTCGAAATGGATGTGCGGCCAGCGCCCTGAATAGCAGGCCGGATAGATCGTGGTGAACGTGACCTTGCCGTCACTGTCGGTCACCTGGACCCCGCGCAGATAGCTCTCGGTCGTGACCCCGCTCGAATAGAGCGAATAGAGACCGGCCGCATCGCAGTGCCACACGTAGATCGCCGCACCTTCGATCGCCGCGCAGCCATTGCTGACATCGACCAGCTGCAGTTCGATCTCGAGTTGGACGCCGGCCGCGGTGTTGGTCGAGCCGATGAAGCTTGACCGAATATCCGAGCGCACCACACCGCTTTGCGTCAGCACGTTCGAGGTCGAGCCGCTGGCGGTATTGGTTCCGTCCGCAGGATAAGGCCCGTTGGTCTCGGTGGGATCGGCGATGCAACTTGCATCGGAAGTTCCGCCCGAAGTCGACGTGGATGAGGAGGAAGTGCTCGAGGTCGAGGAAGATGAACTGGTGGTGGACGACGAAGTCGAGGAGGAACTGCTGGAACCGGAACTCGAAGAGTCGGAGGAATCGTCGCCGCCACATGCCGCGAGCGCCGCTGCAGTCCCCGCGCTCGCCATGAACGCCAGCGCCCGGCGCCGGGCGAACATCTCGCGCCCCATCGCCTGCAGGTCCTCGGCCAGGCCATGGCCGTGCGGCTCCTCACCTGACGTGCCCCGCTCACGAAATCCCATTACCGTCCTCCTCGCGCCCGGCTTGATCGCCGAACCTCAGCGGTGAGGACTGTGCGCCGGGCTTTGCCCCGGGATTTCAGGTGGATTGCAGGAGAATTACGCTCGGTTTGCCGTTACCCTGAAACGGCTTGGCCTGCCGGGCGATCGTCCACGACCGCCGGAACGAACAGATATCCTTCGTTACGGACGGTGCGGATGATGTCACTCCCACCTTCGCCGTCGGATAGCTTGCGCCGCAGTCGCGACAGCTGAACGTCGATGGCGCGGTCGTAGTGGTCCGAATCTTCGCCGCGCGACCAGTCAAGCAACTGGTCGCGGGTCAGGACCCGGCGCGGATGCTCGGCAAAGGCGCGCAGCAGGCGAAATTCGCCATCGGACAGCGAAATCAGCGCATTGGTCGGATCGAACAACAGTCTCAGGCCAAGATCCATGCGCCAACCGGCAAAGTGCAGGCAGTCCCCCGAATCGACCTCCACCGGACGCGACACGGAAACCTCGGCAGGCGCCGCAGACCCGTTCACGGCCCGGCGGCGCAGGACCGTTCGGATACGGGCAAGCAGTTCGCGGGGGTTACAAGGCTTGGCGAGATAGTCGTCCGCGCCCATCTCCAGCCCGACGATCCGGTCGACGTCGCTACCCACCGCAGACAGCATGATGACCGGAGGAGCATCCGGCCCCAACTGACGCAAGGCGGTAAGGCCATCCTCGCGGGGCATCATGACATCGAGCACGATCAGGTCGAAGCTCTCGCTCGCCAGCAGCTTGCGCATCTCCACCGGATCGGCAGCCGTCGTCGTGTCGTAGCCGTGCTTGGCGAGAAAATCGCCGATCAGCGAGCGAATGCCCTCGTCGTCATCGACGATGAGAATGCGGGTGTGCAGGTCCATTGCATGCGGTTCTAGGATCATTACGCGCTCATGGATAGTGCGTGTTCCGCATGGATTTCAGCACCTGTTACGGGCCGCGACAGCCATGAAATGTCGATGCAAAGCAGTGAAATTCGTCGGCAACCTCAAGCATCGACAAGCTGATCCATGGACAGTCGAGCTTGCCGCGATACGTATCGGCCAGCCGTGTTCGCGATCTCTTGTACGCCCCCCGCGTGCTTTTTCGCGACTCACGGCTCCGCTGCGTTCGAGGCCACCGTCCGGGATCCCTCCGCCAAGGGGTCCTGCGGTGCCGGGGCCGTCGATCGAGCGGGTTCTGTAGTCGCACCCGTCCCGTTCGCCGGCGGCCCCGGAACTATCCGGGGCTGCGCGCTGAAAAACGTTTATCGCGCCACGGATATTTACCAAGTTCCGAGTCCGCAAAACGACACAAGTGCGTGGTACTTGCCGCGCCATCGACCAAAACAGCGTCATCAGCATGCTTGCGGTCCCAAGTTTTCCAGCCGACCCCATGGCCTTCTGCAGGCAGTGGCCGGCCCGGTCCGAGGTGACCGTTCCTGCAAGCCGCTTCGGTGGCCTGCGGGAACGCGGAGCGGGGACAGGAGGGACGTGTCCCTCTCTCCTGTCCCCGCTTCGCATATCGTTTCCCGATCGCTGTCTTGCGACAATCCTTCATCTCGAATTCACCGCAATCACGTGGCAAAGCAAAAGCCATGACCCTTCCGGAGATTCCCCGCCGACTCGGCATGCCGCTGGCAATGCAAATGGTCGCGATCCTCGTTTGTGCGCTGCTGGCTGCGCAGGCGGTGACCCTTGCGCTGACCGTGATCCTGCCGCCGCGCCCGGCCGAGCGCTGGAACATGGACGAAGTCGCCAGCGCGCTTGGCGGAGGCCCTGCCCCCGACCGCCTCGAACGCAAGGCCATGAGCGGTCCGCCGGATGTCAGCGGCCAGGGCTGGCTGGTCTCCGAATCCTCACGCGATACACTGGCCAAGCGTATCGGCAAGCCCAACGACGACGTCGTGCTCGCATTCTACACGCAGTTGCCGGTCGGCGGCGTCGCGGTGCCGAGCGCAAGCCGCTCACCGCTGGCCGTCAAATCTTCCGGCTCGGGCAGCCTGTCCTCGCTTCTGATCGAACAGGCCCATGCGCAGGCAATTCCCGGAGGGCCACCCGCAGGGGGCTCCGCCGGCCCCTCGGGCATGCCTGCTGGCGGGTTTCCCGGAGGCCGGATGCCGGGCGGACAGTTCCCCGGTAATGGTTTTCCCGGTGGCTCTGGCCCACGCGTGCCATCGCAGCCCGGTACATCGATGCCCCGCCCGGGCCTGCCTGGCGGGCAAATCGGCGGCGGCCAGAACAGCGTCAACCCCGGCCAAGGCGGACCGGGGCACGGCGGCGGTACACGCCCCGGTGCAGCCGATGGAATCGGTCCCGGTAACGGCGCGGGCACTGGTGCGGGAACGGGAGATGGCAGCGGACGCCCTGTCGGCAATCCGGGTGCCATACGCGGCCCTGCGCCGCTCGGCCAGCCCGGCCTGACGCCCGGTATCGGCTCCGCGCCGCCAAGTCCCGCCATCACAATCGCGCCGCCCGTCACACAACCGAGCCCGCAGGCGCAAGCCATCGAGGATGCGCGACCTCTGCCGGCTCGCCCGACCATACGGTCGACTGCGACTGCATCGGCTCCGGCATCCGTCATGCTGCCCCAGTCTGCCGCAACACCGCTCGCCGCCACGGCAACATCCGCACCGGCGCAAGGTATTAAGGCACAGTCTACCCCCGCAGCGCAGCCCATCCCGTTCCGCCGGGTCAGCAATTCGCTGTTCGATGTCGCCTCGGCGCCTTTCATCGAAGGGGACTTCGTCGCGGCATCCCGCCAGCCTGACGGAACGTGGCTGGCCGTTGCTCCCCGCGCAGAGCCGTTCCCCAACGCCTGGCAAACCCGCGTCATGCTGTGGTTCGCTCTGTCGCTGGCGATCGTCAGCCCGCTCGCCTGGCTGTTCGTGCGGCGCATCGTCGTTCCGCTGCGCGATTTCGCACAAGCCGCCGAGCAGCTCGGCCGAGATCCTTCCGCAACGATCCTGCCCCTCTCCGGCCCGGCGGAGATCGGCCGCGCCGCCAATGCCTTCAACCAGATGCGCCATCGCCTGCGGGCCTTCGTGGACGATCGCACCGCGATGGTCGGCGCGATCAGTCACGACTTGCGTACCCCGCTCACACGCCTGCGCTTCCGCATCGAGGACGTGCCGGACGACCAGCGCGAGGGATTGCTCAAGGAAGTGACCGAGATGGAAGCGATGATCAGCCAGGTCATCGCCTTCATCCGCGATGCATCGACGCCCGGCCCACGCCAGCGGCTGGACTTCGCCGAACTCATCGCCGGTAGCGTCGCCGACTGGCAACTCGTCGGCGCCAAAGTCGAGATAGAGCGTAACGCGCACATTCCGGTCGAGGTCGATCCGGTAGGCATTCGTCGCCTGCTCGGCAACTTGCTGGAGAACGCAGTCAAGTACGGCGATAGCGCCCGCGTGCGTGTCTCGCTCAGTGGCAATGAAGCCGTCGCCGAGATCGTCGATGCAGGTCCAGGCATCCCGGAGGACGAGTTCGACCGCGCCTTCGAGCCTTTTTATCGCAGCGAGGCTGCGCGCAAGTCCGGCCGCAACGGCAGCGGGCTGGGGCTGGCGGTCTGCCGCTCGATCGCGCGCGCGCACGGCGGCGATGTCTCCTTCGCACATGGCCAGGATGGCTTTGTGGCGCGTGTGACCGTGCCCGCCGCATTCGTTTCGACCCTGCGCAAAGCGGCCTGAGCGAGCACAGCACATGATGCGCAGGCATTTCCACGCCCTTGGTGTGTCGCTGGCCCTCTCACTGCCTTTACAGGCCGCCGTTGCGCAGGAGACGGCCCAGGCCCCTGAAGTCGAAACGACGGCGGCCCCTCCCCCGAACGATAGTGCAGTCCCCGCCACGGAAACGACCCAAGTCGCTCCGCCAAAGTGGGCGGCCACGGTATCGGGCGGGATCAGCGCACGCGACGACGGGCCGGACGGAAGCTGGCAATCCTTCAGCCTGACCCGCACTGTCGGTCGCGGCTACTTGCGCGCCAGTGCGATGCGCTACCACGGCACGCTGCAACAGTCGGATGTCGCGCTTCCCTCCAACTACTACGTGGCGACGCTGGGAGCGGGCGGCAATTTCGACAATTGGGTGGTCGATGGCTGGTTCAGCTACGGCCGTCAGGATTATGGCAATATCAGCACCTCGCTTGGGAGCCGCGCCAGCACCGGCGCGAAAGGCAGCGAATACTATGCAATCGGCGGCGACTTCGGTCGCGTGATGCCCCTTGGCTCGCGATTCTTCCTTACCCCGACCATCGCCGCATCTTTCGCCGATGGAAAACTTCTGCGCCCGGCACCCGATGGCCTCGAACTGCGCGACCAGGAGACTGACGAGCCTACCTGGTCGGCGAATGCGACGGCGCGGATCGACTATGCATTCGGCGCTTCCCGCACGCACTACGCCGGCCTCTCGTTTTCCCGCAACTGGACCAGCAACGGCCTGTCGGAGCTGAGGGTGCGCCCCAACCGCAACCCCGATGCTGAACTGCCGTTCCGCCTCGACAGCAAGCACTACGCCGACAGCTGGTTCGAAGTTGGTGCAACGACCAACATGAAACTTGGTCGCAATCTCTATCTCGACCTGTTCGCTACGCGCAGCTTGGGCGTGAAGGCAGGCAATGTGACTTCCGCCGGAGCCACCCTGCGCCGCTCGTTCTAGAACCGGTCCTCGTTCCAGATCCGGAACGCGACATGACAGAGAGATAAGGAATATGGGCGGGCCGCAATTTCCGCCGTTCCATCGCCCGCCGTTCCATAACTCACGGTACAGGTCGAGCTTGGAGCAGCCATCGCCATCCTGCAGATCGGAACTGCAAATTTCAGATCGAAATTGCTGCGGCCACCGCAATAATAACCCAGAGAGCCGCATTTAATGCAATGATAGTCCGAACATCAAAGTTCGGCACTTCGATATAGGTATTATACGTGTTGATCATGACAGACCTGTTTTCAGCGTCGCATGTGGCAACCTCTCATCATTGAAACTCCGGCCCATAAATGAGGTTCCTGAAAATCAATCGCAGGTTCAGTTTCGGCCCTCCCGTCCTGCATTGGCGCTGTCCGTCACCCCCGCGAATGGCCGCATCTCCCCCTTCAGGCGACGACCCCGGCGTCACGCAGGGCCGCGATCCGTTCTGGCGATAGATCGAGCACGTCGGCGAGGATCGAATCGGTGTGCTGGCCCAGCACGGGCGGAGCGTGGGGAGCCGGCTGTTCCGCATCGGTAAAGCGGATCGGACGATTGACGATAGGGATCCGGCCAAGGACCGCGTGCTCTGTTTCGACGACCATCCCACGAGCCTGCGCCTGCGGCTGTGCCAACGCCTCGGTCACGCCGAGGATCGGAGCATGCGGAACTTCATGCGCGGTGAAGATCGAAACCAACTCATCGACCGCGTGGCGCGAAGTGAACCCCGCCACGATGGCATTGACCTCTTCCCGGGCATCGCGACGTTTCTCGAGGGTGTCGTAGCGAGGGTCCTCGGACAAATCCTGCCGCCCTATCGAGCGGCATATGCGCGCCCAGAAGCCGGGGGTCAGACACGCGACCACGATCGATCCCTCCCGCGCCGGAAATATCCCGTAAGGCACGAGATTGGGATGCTGCGAGCCGACCCGCTGCGGATCGGTGCCGGTGAAGAACGCAAGCTGCGCGATATACCCGAGCATGCCCATCAGCCCGTCCATCAGGCTGACGTCGATATGGCGGCCCAGTCCGGTGCGCTCCCGCTCGTAGAGAGCCGAGAGAATGCCGATCGGCCCGTTGATGCCGCCCACGAGGTCGCCGAGCGGAATGCCCAGCTTGGTCGGCAATCCCCCCGCCTCGCCGTTCATCGACAGCGCGCCCGACATCGCCTGAAGCACGATGTCGAAGCTTGGCCTGTCCCTGAGCGGGCCGGTCTGGCCGTAGCCCGAAATCGAACAGTAGATCAGCCGGGGATTGATGGCGTGCAATTGCTCCCAACCGAGCCCCAGCCGCTCCATCACGCCCGGCCGGTAATTTTCGACCAGCACATCGCAGCGTGTCGCCAGATCCCGGACCAGCGCAAGCCCTTGGGGAGTCTTGAGATCGACGACGATCGACTTCTTGCCGCGATTGACCGCGAGGTAATAGTGGCTCTCGCCATCCCGCGTCGGCGGGAAGCTGCGGGTTTCATCGCCGGTGCCGGGCGGCTCGATCTTGAACACCTCGGCACCGAGATCGGCCAGCGCGAGGCTGGCGGCAGGCCCGGCAAGGACGCGCGTAAAGTCGATCACGCGGACGCCGGAAAGAGGGCCGGACCAGGACATAGAAGCACAGTCTCAGTTCAAAATGCGAGGGGCACACCCCTCGCGCTCCCAATACCGTCGATGCTGCGCCACGTATCTGCGAGGCGCAAGGTGGACAGGTTGGGGAGCGCGAGGGCGATGGCCCTCGCACTATTCTTTCTTCAACCCCTGCTCGGCAATTCCGCCACGGCGGTTCCGAAGGCCGAAAGCTCACCACGATGCGTGGTCGCCTTCTGCGCCACCTCGACGTACTTCTTCCCGTTCTCCTCGAACTTGCGGGTCACTTCGCCGGTGATGACGATGGCGTCGCCGTCGGGGTTGTGGCGGCGGATCTGGCAGCTCGACTTGTGGAGGAAGCCATCGTCGCCGATCCAGTCGGTCATGTGGTGAGTCAGCCACGAGCAGCGCTCCGGGCCGTAATCGTAAGCACCCGGCGCGCCGACTTCGAGGGCGAAGGCTTCGTCCCAGTGGACCCGCTCGGGGCAGTCGGGCACGTTGAAGCGGTTGCGGATGCCGAGACCCGGGTGTGCCTTCTGCATCTTGTAGGCCAGCTTGTTGGCGCGGATGTAGAGCCCGCCCCAGCCTTGCGCGTAGCAGATGAAGCCGGTGACGGTCATCGGGCCCTTCATCATCGGCGGCAGCTTGTCGCCGACGTTTACGTCCTCGAAGTAGCGGGGACGGGCACCGCGCGCCTCTTCCTGATCGTAGATTTCGTAGAACTCGTCGAGCTGCTCCTGCGTGAAGGGCTCCACGCGGCCGCGGGCCTCGGTGTACTTGGTGCCGCGTTCGCGCGCCTCGTCACGGTCGGTGCGGAAGACCCAGCTGTCCGCCCCCGCGACATGGTCGCCGTGCTGGTTGTAGAAGTCGACGTGGTAGATCTGCTGGAACGAGCGGCCCGCGAACTTGGTCTGGTGCTCGACCAGATCCTTCAGGTACGCCTCGACGCGGATCGTGTCGTTGCGCAGCACCGGCTTGTGCCAGGTCCAGTCGGCCCCTGCCCACATCGCATGGACGCCCGAGAGACCACCGCAATAGCCCGAGATGATGCGGCTGGTGGTGAACAGGAACGAAGGCAGCGCGACGATCGAGCCGTACTTCGTCTTCGCCGCATACTCGGGATCGCACCACAGCGGATTATCGTCGCCGATGCCGTGCGCGTAGTGGCGGATCGCGTCGCGGGTCGCCTCGTAGTTCCACGGCTCGACGGTGTTCTCGATTTTGACGCCGATGCGCTGACGCAGGTCGTCGAGGCCCTCCTCGGTGATCTTGGGGAACTTGTTCTTCGGTTCTGCTGTGGTGGCCATGTCTCTCACTCTCCTGAATATGTCAGCCGACCGTTTCGGCGGCTTTCGCGGCTTCGCGGTCGCGCAGCATCTTGCGATGCACCTTGCCGGCGGGGTTCTTGGGAAGCGCGTCGACGAACTCGACGATGCGCGGGAATTCATGCTGGGCGAGCCGTTCGCGGGTGAAGTCCTGCAACTCGCGCACGAAGGCATCATCCCCTGCGCGGTTGGTGACGACGAAAGCCTTCACCACCTGCCCGCGCTGCGCGTCGGGCACGCCGATCACGCCGCATTCGAGGACGTTGTCGTGGCGCAGCATCGTGTTCTCGATCTCGACCGCGCTCATCGTCCAGCCTGCCGAGATGATGACGTCGTCAGCGCGGCCGCAGTGGTAGAAGTAGCCGTCCGCGTCGATCTTCGCGCGATCCTTGGTGGTCATCCAGCCGCCGCCACGAAAGAGCATCAGCTCGCCGATCTCGCCGGGATCGCAGGGGGTGCCGTCAGGCCGCTGGACCTCCAGCTTCTGCCCCGGCACCGCCTTGCCGAGCGAGCCCGGCTTGACCGTGAAATCGTCCGCGCCGGGGTAATTCACCAGCACCACGCCGATCTCGGTAGTGCCATACATCGAGCAGGCAGGCACCTTGAACCACTGGTCGATCCACTCCAGCGTCGCCGGGTCGATGGGCTCTCCGGTGAAGGACAGCTTGTCGAAGTGGAAGGTGAAGTCCGCCGCCCGGCCGCTGTTCTTCATCATCCGGTAGTGCGTCGCCGCCGCCGACATGTTGGTGATGCCGAAGTCGTCGAGCGCCTTCATCAGCCGCACCGGATCGAAGCGGCCCGCGAACGTGCCGGTCGTCACGCCAAGCGCCAGCGGTGCCAGCGTGCCGTGCCACAGCCCATGCCCCCATGCCGGACTGGAGGGACAGAAGAATGCGTCACCGGGCCGGATGCCGGTGCCGTAGAGCGCCGCGAACATCAGCGTGACCAGCGTGCGGTGCGAGTGCTTCACCGCCTCGGGCAGTTCGCGCGTGGTGCCGCTGGTGTACTGGAACACCGCCATGTCAGTTGCACGCGTCTTCGGCGTGTAGGTGGTCGGCAGGTCCGCCAGCGAGGCGAGGAATGCCTCGTCAGCAACGATCACCCTCGGCTTTCCATCCACCGCCACCGATCGCGCCAGTTCCGCCTTCTCGGCATTGGTGACGAGGATCGATGGCTCGCAATCGCCCACCCTGAGGCGCAGCGCATCCGGCCCGAACAGCGTGAACAGCGGCACCGAGATCGCGCCCGTCTGCATCGCCCCGAACAGGCAGACGTAGAATGGCAGCGACGGCTCCAGCATGAAGGCGATGCGCTCGCCCGGCTGTACGCCCTCGGCATCGAGCCAGTGCGCGAACTGCGCCGCGCCGCTGGCGATCGTGTCGAAGCTGAGCACTTCGTCCGCACCGTCGGCGTGGGCGATCCGCACAGCCGCCCGGCCCGATCCATCGGCGTGGCGGGTTACGCATTCGTGCGCGATGTTGAAGTATTCGCGGTCCCCGTCGAACAGCTCCCACAGCGCCGCGGAGGAGGCATGCGCCTGTGCGTCCGCGTAGCGCGTGAAGCCAGTCAGTCCCGCAATCGTTCCGGCCATCAACCGCCCCATTCCCGTCCGGCCGAATCGTCACGCCGGAAGTTGTCCTTGTGTTCAGCATCGTGCTGCCACGGAGGCGTTGTTTTTGTAAATATTGAATGTTATTCTATATATTGAATGACAAGCGTTACCGACACCATGAAGGCCAGCAAGGCCCCAGCCATCGCCCGGGCGGCTGCCGTGTTGCGCCTGCTCGGCAAGCGCGGGGCGCCGATGGGCGTGCAGGCGATCGCCCGCGAACTGGGACTGGTCCCGAGCACCTGCCTCTACGTGCTGCGCGCTCTGGTGGCCGAGGAACTCGTGGCTTTCGACGCCGATACCAAGCGCTACGCCCTCGACGCCGGCGTGCTCACGCTGGCCCGCTCATGGCTGCGCAAGGACCGCTTCGGCGACCTCGCGCAACCGGCGCTGGACCGCATCGCCCGCGAATTCGGAACGACGACGCTGGGCGTCCAGGTCTTCGGGCTCGATCACATCATCGTGACGGCGATGTCGCAGTCAGGGCAGAACTTCCAGCTATCGACACAAGTGGGCAGCCGCTTCCCCGCACTGGTCTCGGCCACCGGGCGCTGCCTCGCCGCTTTTGGAGGCTACTCCGAGGAAGAGATCAGGCCCCGCTTCGACCAGTTGCGCTGGGACGAGGCGCCGGGCTGGGAAGACTGGCTGGCACAAGTCGAGGATGCCCGGCAATCCGGCGTTGCGATCGACGAGGGAAACTACATCGCCGGGGTCACCGTCATCGCCGCACCGGTCTGGAAGAGCGGACGACCGGGCCACGCCCTCGTCGCGATCGGCATCGGCGCGGCCCTGCGCAACGAACTGCCCGGCCTCAAGCAAGCCCTGAAAGCCGCGGCGCGATCACTGAGCGAGCAGATGGAGGCCTGATTCCCGCGAGGGGTCTCAGCTTCGGTAATGCGCTTTGATCAGGTCCACGAAGGGGCTCGCCCCGGCCTGCAGGGCTGGCACGTCGCCTGCGTGCAGCAGCCCGACCTCGCGGATCAGTTCGAAGTCGCGCACGGGGACGAAGCGCTCCGAGCCTGCCGCGAAGCTCTCGGGCATCATGCCGATACCGGCACCGCTGCGCACGACCGCCAGCACCCGCTCGTCGCTGGTGGTCTTGAGAACGAAGCGCGGGCGCACGCCGCGTTCCACGAAGAACCGGTTGATCTCGGGCAGTGCCTCGCAATGGCGGCGCAGGGCCATACGGTCGCGGGCGAGTTGTTCGGCCTGCACCTCGCTTTCACCGGCCAGCGGGTGATCGGGCGGCAGCACCATCATGTAGCGCTCGCGCGCCAGCACTTCGGGCGCGAAACGGGCGTGGTGCGGGCGCACGACCGTCAACGCCAGATCGATACGGCCGCGTTCGAGACGCTCGGCAATGTCGCGCTCGGTCCCGTCGAGGATTTCCAGCGCTTCGCCCGAGCCCAGCGCGCGGTGCGCGGCGAGCCAGCCTTCGACGAGGCGCGTGGGGATCGTGTTCAGGATGCCGATCCGCAGCAGCGTGGGATCGGTCACCTCGCTCAGTTCGACCAGCGCGTGCTCGTATTCGGCAGCAATGCGGCGCGCGCGGACGAGGAAGCGGCTGCCAGCGGGGGTCAGGGCCACCCGCTGGCGGTCGCGGTCGAACAGGCGGGCGCCGAGTTCGCGCTCCAGCTTGGCGATCCCCGCCGACAGGGTAGGCTGCGTCACGCTCACCCGCCGGGCCGCGCGGCTGAAGTTGCCGGTCTCCGCCACGGCGAGGAAGTAGCGCAGGAGGTACTGGTCGATCATAGACACTGTCTATGACGAGGTGCGGAAACTTTCAATTTCCGCTTTCGTTACGGGCTGTCTAGATAGATGTGGCAAATCGAAGAGGTTGGCGACATGCCGCCCGCAACGAAGGAAGAGGCATGAGCGCGCTGGTCCTGCAGACCCAGCTGAACAGCGACAGCCCCGAAGCGAAGGCCCGCGACGCGCACAACCGCGCGCTAGTCGCCGACTTGCGCGAACGTGTGGCCAAAGCGGCACTCGGAGGGAACCCAACGGCACGTAAGCGGCACCTAAGCCGGGGCAAGCTGCTCCCACGCGACCGTGTGGAGCGCCTGCTCGATGCCGGATCGCCCTTCCTCGAAATCGGCCAGCTTGCCGCCAATGGTCTCTATAACGACGAGGTGCCCGGCGCCGGGATCATCGCCGGGATCGGCCGCGTCTCGGGGCGGCAGTGCATGATCTTCGCCAACGACGCGACGGTGAAGGGCGGCACCTACTTCCCGCTGACCGTCAAGAAGCATATCCGCGCGCAGGAGATCGCTGCTGCCAATCGGCTGCCCTGTGTCTACCTCGTCGACAGCGGCGGCGCCAACCTGCCCAATCAGGCCGAGGTCTTCCCCGACCGCGATCATTTCGGCCGCTTCTTCTTCAATCAGGCGCAGATGAGCGCGAAAGGCATCCCGCAGATCGCCAGCGTCATGGGCAGCTGCACGGCGGGCGGCGCCTATGTCCCGGCGATGAGCGACGAGACGGTGATCGTGAAGGAGCAGGGGACGATCTTCCTCGCCGGTCCGCCGCTGGTGCAGGCCGCCACCGGCGAAGTCATCAGCGCCGAGGATCTGGGCGGCGGCGATCTCCATTCGAGGAAATCGGGCGTGACCGACCATCTCGCGCAGGACGACGAGCACGCGCTGACCATCGTGCGCGACATCGTGAGCCATCTCGGCCCGGCGCATCGTCATGGTCTGGGCCTGCGCGAATCCCGCCCGCCGAAGTATGCCGCCGAGGAACTGTACTCGATCATCCCCGAGGACGTGCGTGCGCCTTACGACGTCCACGAGGTCATCGCCCGGATCGTCGACGGCAGCGAGTTCCACGAGTTCAAGGCGCTCCACGGCAACACGCTGGTCTGCGGTTTCGCGCATATTCATGGGATGCCGGTGGCGATCCTCGCCAACAACGGGGTGCTGTTCTCCGAGAGCGCGCAGAAGGGCGCGCACTTCATCGAACTGGCCTGCCAGCGGCGCATTCCGCTGCTGTTCCTGCAGAACATCTCGGGCTTCATGGTCGGCGGCAAGTACGAGGCCGAAGGGATCGCCAAGCACGGCGCCAAGCTCGTCACCGCCGTCGCCACCGCGCAAGTGCCCAAGCTGACGGTGCTGATCGGCGGCTCGTTCGGCGCGGGCAACTACGGCATGTGCGGCCGCGCCTACGATCCGCGCTTCCTGTTCACCTGGCCCAATGCGCGCATCTCGGTGATGGGCGGCGAGCAGGCGGCCTCGGTCCTAGCCACCGTCCACCGCGACGCCGCGACATGGTCGGCCGAGGATGCCGAAGCCTTCAAGGCACCGATCCGCCAGAAGTACGAGGACGAGGGCAATCCCTACTACGCCACCGCGCGGCTGTGGGACGACGGGGTGATCGACCCCGCACAGACCCGCGACGTGCTGGGCCTCGCGCTGTCCGCCTGCCTCGAAGCCCCGATCGAGGAGGCGCCCCGCTTCGGGGTGTTCCGGATGTGAGCGGGGTGAAGGACACGCTTTTCGTGCTCGACTTCGACTGGCCCGATCCGGCCTACGATGGGCGGCGCTTCTACTGCAAGGACTCTGTCACCGTGGAGGGCCTGCTGGCGCTGTTCCCCGATCGCGCCGAGAACATCGAAGTCGTGCGCGTCGGCTGGCCGCGCCCGCGCGATGCGGTCGTCGAGATGCTGGGCGAGGCGAACCAGAACCTCCCCGCGCTGGCGTTCGCGGAAGGCGGCTTCGTCAACGCAATCGAGCCGTTGCTGCAGGCGCTGCACGAGCGCCACGGCTTCCCGGAGCGCCACCCATGAGGCGCGCGCTATTCCTCCCCGAGCTTGTCTCGGGGAGGGGGACCGCCCGGCGCAGCCGGGTGGTGGAGGGGGAGACGCGCCCGTGCCTCCAAGACAACCCAATCGAGCGCCCGCTGCAGATCCGTAAGCACCAGCTTCGCCGGAACCCGCAGCGTGGCGATCTCGGCCCGCGCAAACCACGCATCGCGCACCTCATCGCGCTCCGGCCGATCGCCGAAACCATGCGCGGCGCCATCGACCTCGATCGCCAGCCGCGCATCGCAGCAATAGAAGTCCAGCACGTAAGCGCCGCTCGGATGCTGCCTTCGGAACTTCAGCCCACCGGGGCGCCTGCGCAGTTCGCGCCAGAGCAGCCCTTCCGGCAGAGTCAGCGTGCGCCTCGACGTGCGGGCACGGTCTATGCCGCCGGTTCGTGGTTTGGGTGCAGTGTCCTTGAGCATCGGAAATCCCCCTCCACCACCCTGCGGGTGGTCCCCCTCCCCGAGACAAGCTCGGGGAGGAATTATGGTGCCATGTCTCGGCCTGGACGCGGAGTTAACGCATGATCACATCGCTCCTCATCGCCAATCGCGGCGAGATCGCCTGCCGTATCATCCGCACCGCGCGCGCCATGGGCATCCGCACCGTGGCGGTCTATTCCGACGCCGACGCGCAGGCGCTCCATGTGCGCGAGGCCGACGAGGCGGTCCACATCGGCCCCTCGCCCACCCGCGAAAGCTACCTCGTGGGCGCAAAGATTCTCGCGGCCGCCAAGGCGACCGGGGCCGAGGCGATCCACCCCGGCTACGGCTTCCTGTCCGAGAACGCCGAGTTCGCGCAGGCCGTGATCGACGCCGGGCTGGTCTGGGTAGGGCCGAACCCGTCCTCGATCACCGCCATGGGCCTCAAGGACGCCGCCAAGACCCTGATGGCCGAAGCCGGAGTGCCGGTGACGCCGGGCTACATGGGGGCCGTGCAGGACACCGCGTTCCTCGCCGAAGAGGCCGCGAAGATCGGCTACCCGGTGCTGATCAAGGCGGTCGCGGGCGGCGGCGGCAAGGGCATGCGGCTGGTCGAGAGCACCGATGCTTTCGCCGACGCGCTCGCCTCGTGCAAGCGCGAGGCAGCGGCCTCGTTCGGCAATGATCACGTGCTGATCGAGAAGTACATCGCCTCGCCCCGCCATATCGAGGTGCAGGTCTTCGGCGACCGCCATGGCAAAGTCGTCCACTTGTTCGAACGCGACTGCTCGCTCCAGCGCCGCCACCAGAAGGTGATCGAGGAAGCTCCGGCCCCGGGCATGGACGCGGCCACGCGCGCGGCGCTGTGTGCTGCGGCCGTGCGCGCGGCAAAGGCGGTGGACTATGTCGGCGCCGGGACCATCGAGTTCATCGCCGATGGATCGGGCGCGCTGTCGGCCGAGCGCATCTGGTTCATGGAAATGAACACCCGCCTGCAGGTGGAGCACCCGGTCACCGAGGCGATCACAGGCGTCGATCTGGTCGAATGGCAACTGCGCGTGGCGAGCGGCGAACCGCTGCCGCTGGCGCAGCATGACCTGACGATCGACGGCTGGGCGATGGAAGCGCGGCTCTACGCCGAAGACCCGGCGAAGGGCTTTCTCCCCAGCATCGGCCGGCTCGAATTGCTGCAGTTCGGCGAGGTCGAGGGAGGCCGCATCGATACCGGCGTTTACGAAGGCGCGGAAGTCTCGCCGTTCTATGATCCGATGATCGCCAAGGTCATCGCCTGGGGTGACGATCGCGACGAAGCGCGCGAGCGGCTGGGCGAAATGCTGCAGGATACCGCCGTCTGGCCGGTGCGTACCAATGCCTCGTTCCTCGTCAGGGCGCTGCAGCATCCCGATTTCGCAGCAGGCAAAGTCGATACCGGCCTGATCGGCCGCGACGGCGAGGCACTGGCCGAGCCGCCCGTGCCCTCGGCCGAGGCATTGCAAGCGGCCGCCGCCTCGTTGGTGCCGGCGACGATCGCGCCGGGCCTGCGCCTCAATGCGCCGCCGCGCCGCAGCGCCTGGTTCCTGCTCGATGGCGCGCCGATAGAGATCGCGGTCGATGAGGGCAGCGACGCACCGTCCGACGGCGTGCTCGTCACCGAGCAGGGTCAGGCCTGGCTGCTCGCTCCATGGCGCCGCGACGGTGCCCATGGTGCGGCCGACAGTTCGGGGGCGATCGTGGCGCCGATGCCGGGCAAGGTCATCGCGGTGGACGTAGAACAGGGCCAGCCGGTGACGAAGGGGCAGAAGCTCCTGACGCTGGAGGCGATGAAGATGGAACACACCCTGACCGCGCCCTTCGACGGGACGGTTGCCAGACTGGACGCCGTCGCGGGCCAGCAGGTGCAGGTCGATGCCCTGCTCGCACAGATCGAGGAGACCACCTGATGCCCGGACGCTTTTTCGACGAATGGCAGATCGGCGACCGCCTGACGCATCAGCCCAGCCGCACCGTCACCGAAACCGACAACCTGCTGTTCTCGGCGATGACGCACAACATGCAGCCGCTGCACCTTGATGCGGAGACGGCGAAGGCCAGCGAGTTCGGGCAGATTCTGGTCAATTCGACCTTCACTTTCAGCCTCGCGGTGGGGCTGTCGATCGCCGATACGACGGTGGGCACGCTCGTCGCCAACCTCGGCTTCGACAAGGTCGTTACGCCCAAGCCTACTTTCATCGGCGATACGCTCACCTGCTCCAGCGAGGTCGTCGAGATGCGCGAGAGCAAGTCACGGCCGGGACAAGGCATCGTCGTGTTCCGGCACGAGCTGACCAACCAGCGCGGCGAAGTGGCGCTTTCGATGCTGCGCACCGTGTTGCTGAAGAAGAAGAGCTAACTACGGATCGCCTCGCGCAGCGCGGGCATCGTCGCGGCGAGGAGTTTCAGGTTCTTCCACCCCTCCTCGGGCGCGAGGCCGCCGAGCAGGGGCTGGAAGCCGATGTTGCCGCCTTGCGCCGCGCTCACCCTGTCGAGCAGCATCTGCGGCGTCCATGCCGCGAAGAGGCCGGCCTGACGCAGCACGGCGGGGTCGGTCATGCCCTTGAAGGGGGAACTGGAACCGTCGCCTTCGGCCTCGGCCCACTTTGCGTATTCGGTAATGACGTGGACGGCGTGCGGCGCGATGGCTTCCCAGCCTTCGTCGGGGTTCTCGCACAAGTGAATCGCCATGGGCATGCCGGGGCGCGGGCGAAAATACCGGCGCGGTGCATGGCCGAGCCGCGCGCATTCGGCGAGGTAGGTGTCGACGAGTTCGCCCTTCATCGGCCCGAACCCGACCCCGAACTTCGCCGCACGCTTCGCGGATGCAGCCACGCCGCCGCCAACGAGAATGATGTCCTCGGGCTCCTGCACCGGCAGCGGGCGCACGAAGATCGGCCGCGCGCCGGTGCCGTCGTCATGCTCGAAGCGCTCGCCCTTCAGCGCGCGCAGGATGATCTCCAGCCCCTCGTCCATCCGCTTCGCCCGGTCCTTGAGCGACTGGCGGAACATCGCGAATTCGTACGGCACGTAGCCGGCGCCGAAGATCACCCCCAGCCGCCCGTTCGACATGTTGTCGAGCACCGCGATCTGCTCGGCAAGTTCGAGCGGATCGTGGAGCGGCAGGATCACCGCGCCGAGCAGGAATCGGATGCGCCGCGTCACCGCCGCCATCCCTCCGGCGAGTACGAAAGGCTGCGGCAGATAGCCGTCCTCGGAGCCGTGATGCTGCATCAGGCCGATCTGGTCGGCACCGATCTCGTCGGCGAAAGCGGCCATCTCGATCGCGGCGCGGTAGAGCTGCGGCGTCGGGCTCGCCCATTGCGGCGAGCGCATGTCGAACGAGACCGAAATCGTGAAGTCCTTCATCAGCCCGCTTTCCCCAAGCCATCGCCTTCCCTCGCCTCCGCGCAGCTTTTGTACTGGCGCCCGGCAGTCATATTCAGTAAATCCAGAATATGTCGAACATCAAGCTGTCGCAGCAGGACGAAGCCTTTCTTGACGCCATGGCGATGTTGATGGCCCCATGGGGCTGGCCCCGCCCGGTCGGGCGCATCTACGCCTACCTTCTCCTGCGCGAGAAACCCGCCACCCTCGACGAGATCGCCGCGGACCTCAGCATGAGCAAGAGCAACGCCAGCGTCGCTGCACGCACGCTCGAACACTGCGGCAGCGCACGGCGTCAGGGCGAACCCGGCACGCGCCGCATCTACTATTCGGTGCCCGAGACATTCAGCGGCCCGTTCGAGGCCAAGGCTGACTTGCTCGACCGGCAGGTCCGCCTGTTCAACGGCCAGCGGGACCGCGCCATCCCCGCCGTCGCCGCCGACCGCTTCGCGCGCCTCGGCACGTTCTACACCGCCATGCGCGCGGCGATCGAAGGCGTGATCGCCGAGGAGGCGGAGGCCGAAACCCTCGCCCGGTAGCGGTCAGCCCCGGCCCGCGATCCGCGCGGCCAAGGCTGGCACGTCGGCGAGCGCGCGCAAGGCGTCGTTGAGGTGCGTGCAGCCTTCCGGCCCGCGCAGCTGCGCCAGCACCTCGCTGCGGATTTCGGCAAGGTTGCGCCCGACCAGCCGCCGGGTGTTGGCCACTGCCCCGGGGCACTCCGGGAACGGCAGGATGCGCGCTTCGGGTTCGAGCGAAAGCAGTTCCAGCGTCTTCGCATCCGCCCGCGCGCTCAGGCGATACTCGTGGATCGCGACCCGGCTGCCGTCGCGCCGCCTGGCGCTGTCCTGGAAGGCGGAATCGATCACGATCGCTCCTGCCTGAGCGTCAAGCGTCACATCGATGCGGCGCGCACGGCGAAAGCCCGGGCCGTCGTCGTCGGTCAGGTGGTGCCAGCCAAGCGGATCGCCGGGATTGCGCAAGTCTCCGGCATCGGCATTGGCGACCTGCTCGGGATCGACCTCATCGCTGACGCCGCTGTTGCCCTCCTGCAGCCCCCAGCAGACGTTGACGCGCTGCGCCATCATCTGCGCATGCCGTTCCTCGCCCAGCTTCTCGCGCAGACGGTCGGCCCAGTCGGGGTGCCACTGCGACCACGCGAAGGAACTGACCAGCGCCGTGCCCGACAGATCGTCGAGCACGATGTAGAGCGGGTGCGCGGCTGCGACCATGTCCGGCATCACCTCGCGCAGCAGGCCGCGCAGATGCCCGCCCGCGCGCGCGCCGACGAGTTCCCCGATCGCCGCGCATTCGGGCTGCGCAGTGATCGTGGTGATGGTCTTGTCCTCGGTCATGCGCGCTTCGTAGCGCGCCTCGGCAAGGGTCAGGCCGTCCTCCCCGGCGAGCGGCGTCCACAAGTCCCGCGCAGCACCGACGAAGCGGCGCTGGCCGTCGAGCCCATCGGGCCACGACACATCGATGCTGGTCGTGCGGCGCACCGAGCCCAACGGGCGCACGGGAGCAGGGTTGGCCGTTTCACGCGGCGGTGGTGGAAGCGTGGTCGTGTCCATCGCGAAGAACGCTGCACCCTCTGCCAGTGCGGATCAACCCCCGGGCGCGGCAGGAGCCGCCACCCGCACGAGCAGCTTGCCGACATGGTCGTGACCCGAAAACACGCTGGAAAAGGCCGCCGGGACCGCCTCGATGCCTTCGACGATGGACTCGGGGAAGCGGATGCGTCCCTCCTTCATCCACCGGGCGATATTCTCCAGCCCCTCCTGCCCCCCAAGCATCCCGGCAAAGCCGCGAATCTCCAGCCCCTTGTTCATGATCAGGCGGTAGAAGCCGGGCAGACGATCCGGCCCCGGACCTTCCATGCCCATGCCGTAATAGGCGATGAAGCCGCACATCGGCATGCGCGCCCCGCGCTTGAGGAGCGGCAGGACGGTCATCGTCACGTCGCCGCCGACATTGTCGAGATAGACGTCCGCCCCCTCCGGCAGCGCGGCCCTCAACTGCGCGGCGAAGTCCGGCGCCTTGTAGTCCGCCACCGCATCGAAGCCGAGGTCGAGCAAGGCCGCGCACTTCGCCGCACCGCCCGCGATGCCCACCGCTCGCCCGCCGAGCACCTTGACGATCTGCCCCGCGATCGAGCCCACCGCCCCCGCCGCCGCCGAGATCACCACGGTCTCACCGGCCTTGACCCGGCCGACGTTGACGATCCCCTCGTAAGCCGTCTGCCCCGGCCCGCCGAGCGCCCCCAGCGCGGTCGAGACAGGCGCGCACGCCGGGTCCAGCTTGCGCGGCGGTCCGCGATAGTCGCTGCGGTCAGGCGCAAGCACCGCGTATTCCTGCCAGCCCGAACGCGCTTCGACGAAGTCGCCGGGTGCGTAGTCGGGATGGTTCGAGGCGACGACCTCGCTCACCACCGGCCCGACCATGGGCGCGCCCAGTTCCATGCGTCCCGCGCCAGTCAGCACTGTCTCGTCGACCGAAAAGCGCAGCAGCGGATCGACGGCGATGTAGAGCGTCCTCAGCAGAATCTCGCCCTCGCCTGCTTCGGGCACCGCCACCTGTTCGACCCGGAAATCATCGGGCTTCGGGTTGCCGCTCGCATAGGCGGCGAGAACCACCCGCTTCATCGTGGCCGTCATCTCAGCCCCCCGCCTTGCGACCGGCGGAGAGGCCGCCGTCCACCGGCAGGTTGACGCCGGTGATGTTGCCCGCAAGGTCGGAGGCGAGGAACAGCGCCGCCGCTGCCGTGTCGCGCGGGTCGATCGCCTTGCCCAGCGGATGCGCCTTGCCCATGCCTTCGAGAATGCGCTCGCGGTGCTGGCTATCGGGGTCCATGCCCGCATAGTGCGTGAGCATCCCGGCGGGGCAGACAGCGTTAACGCGAATGCCCTTGTCGGCGACCTCCACGGCAAGCGCGCGGGTAAGCTGCACGACAGCGCCCTTGGTCGCGCCGTAAAGCACGCCCCCGTAGCCCATCAGCCCGGCTACCGAGGCAGTGGAGACGATCGCGCCGCCGCCACCCAACCCCGCTTCCCGCTGCCTGTCGAACTGCCGGATCGCCGCCTGACAGCCATAGACGACGCCGTTGATATTGACGTCCTCGACCCGCTTCATCTCCTCGGGCTCGCACTCGACGAGCGAGCGCAGACCCTTGCCGGGGATCGGACTGATGGTGATCCCGGCATTGTTGTAGATCACGTCGAGCCGTCCGAAATGCTCCACCGTTCTTGCCACGGCGGCATCAACGCTGGCTGGGTCAGCGACGTTGCAGGAAACCGCCACCGCCTCGCCGCCCGCCTCCCTTGCGAGAGCGGCGCTCTCCTCGGCATTCGAGCCGTTGATGTCGGCAGCGACCACTTTCGCGCCATGCTCGCAGAACAGCAGTACCGCAGCGCGGCCAACGCCCGATCCCGCGCCGGTGATGAGAGCGACCTTGCCCTGAACCAGTCCTTCCATTGCCTTGTCTCCCCTCACCCCCCCAGATTGAACGTCGTCATCATCTGGAACTCGCGCAGGCCCTCGACCCCGCGTTCGCGGCCGAGGCCGCTCATCTTGATGCCGCCGCCGCTGGCGTAGCTCGACATCACCGCGCCGTTGACGTTGACCGCGCCGCTGCGGATCTTCAGCCCGACCTCCAGCGCCTTGACCTTGTCCGCCCCATGGACCCAGCCCGAGAGCCCGAAGCGGCTGTCGTTCGCCATCTCCACCGCATGGTCGAGATCGCGGTAGCCAATCACGCTCACTACCGGGCCGAAGATCTCCTCCTGCGCGGCAGGGTTGGCGTTGTCCGGCAGGTCGAGCACGGTCGGCTCCCAGTAAAAACCCTTGTCGAAGCCCTCCGGCCGCTTGCCGCCGCACACAACGCGGCCACCTGCCTCGACCGCCGCTTTCGTGAAGTGTTCGCAGCGGTCGCGCTGGGCGGCGCTGATGACCGGCCCCAACTGCGTCGCCGGATCGCTGGCAGGGCCGATCCTCACCCCCGCCAGCAGCTTCGCCATGCCTTCAAGCACTTCGGCCTTGCTCTCCTGCGGCACGAAGACGCGCGTACCCAGCACGCAGCCCTGACCCGCATGGGAGGTACAGACCGAGACCGCCGCCGAGGGTGCCCGCGCCACGGCATCGGGCAGGTAAATCTGCGCCGACTTGCCGCCCAGCTCCAGCACCAGCCGTTTCAGCGTCGGCGCCGCCTGCTCGGCCACCTTCGCCCCCACGGTGCACGAGCCGGTGAACGAGACCATGTCCACGCGCGGATCCGTCGTCATGGCCAGCCCACCCGCCAGTCCCGGCTCGACGATCACGTTCATTACGCCGAGGGGAAGCCCCGCCTCATCGGCCGCCTCGGCGAAAATCATGGATGAGATTGGCGTCAGGGGGTTGGGCCTGAGCACCACCGAATTGCCCGCCATCAGCGCCGGCACGACTTTCCAGAACGCGGTGTAGTACGGGACGTTATAGGCCGAAATCGCCGAGACCACGCCCAGCGGCGACCAGCGCTTGAGGCTCTGCACCACGAAGTGCGGGTTGACCCGCTCGTGGATCGGCAGGGGATTCTCCTCCTGCTCCGGCAGGCGCAGGAAGAGGTCGATGATCTCGTCCGTCATGCGCAGCGGCGCGTGGACCTGTGCCCCCATGACCGTCGAGGAGACCGGACACCCCGCCTCATCCACCGCGCAATCCCGCAGGAAATCGGCTCTCTTGCGCAGCGCCTCTCCAAACCGCGTCATCACCGCCGCGCGTGCTTTCATCGACAGGCCCGACCATGCGCCGCGATCGAAGGCCTGTCGTGCCGCACCGATCGCCGCATCCGCCTGTGCCGCCGAAACGCCGGTCACCCGCGCCACCACCGTCTCATCCGAAGGATTCTCCACCGTGAACGGATCGCCCTCGCCGCGCACGAAACGGCCGCCGATGTAGCCTGCATATTCCAAGGCCGCTCTCCAATTAATTCGTAATATAGAATTATTTTTCTGTCTGGAGACTAGCCGACACGTGGAGAGGCGTCAATCGCACCACCCTCGCGCTTGTCGCAGGAGGCGTGGACGACTTGTAACCGCTAGGGCTCGTCCCTAGACCATGCCGGAACCCGCGAGTGTCCGTTCGAGACGCTCCACCGGCAACAACTGAGGAACCCGCACGAAATGGCCTACACCGATTTCCTGAAGCAGCAGTGCTACATCGACGGCGCGTGGGTCGATGCGGATTCCGGCGCCTCCTTCGAAGTCACCGACCCCGGCACCGGCAAGGTTCTGGGCACCGTTCCGAAGATGGGCGCCGACGAAACCGCCCGCGCGATCGACGCCGCCGAGGCCGCCCTCCCCGCATGGCGCGCCAAGACCGCCGGTGAGCGCGCGAAGCTGATGCGCAAGCTGTTCGAACTGATGCTGCAGCATCAGGATGACCTCGGCGAACTGCTGAGCCGCGAGCAGGGCAAGCCGCTGGCCGAGGGCAAGGGCGAAATCGCCTATGGCGCCAGCTTCATCGAATGGTTCGCCGAAGAGGGCAAGCGCGCTTACGGCGACGTGATCCCCGGCCATGCCGCCGACCGACGCATCGTCGTCATCAAGCAGGGCGTCGGCGTCGTCGGCGCTATCACGCCCTGGAACTTCCCCAATGCGATGATCACCCGCAAGCTCGGCCCGGCACTGGCTGCGGGCTGCACCATCGTCATCAAGCCCGCCTCGGCAACGCCTTACTCGGCCCTCGCGATCGCGCAGCTGTGCGAGATGGCGGGCATTCCCAAGGGCGTCGTCAACGTCGTCACCGGCAGCGCGGGCCAGATCGGCTCGACCCTGACCGCCAGCCCCAAGGTCGCCAAGCTGACCTTCACCGGCTCGACCGAGATCGGCCGCGACCTGCTGCGCGAATGCGCCGAGACGATCAAGAAGTGCTCGATGGAACTGGGCGGCAACGCGCCGTTCCTGGTCTTCGACGATGCCGACGTCGATGCCGCGATCGAAGGCGCGATGATCTCCAAGTTCCGCAACGGCGGCCAGACCTGCGTTTGCACCAATCGCTTCTACGTACAGGACGGCGTCTACGACGAGTTCGTCGAGAAGCTGGCCGCGCGCGTCAGCGGGATGAAGGTAGGCTACGGCCTCGATGCCGGCACCGAAGTCGGCCCGCTGATCGACGAGAAGGCGGTCGAGAAGGTCGAGGAACACCTGAAGGACGCGGTCGACGGCGGCGCCAAGGTGCTCGCAGGCGGCCAGCGCAACCCGCTCGGCGGCAGCTTCTTCAACCCGACGGTGGTCGCGGGCGTGAAGCCCGACATGAAGCTCGCGCGCGAGGAGACCTTCGGGCCGCTCGCAGGCGTGATCCGCTTCACCGACGAGGCCGACGCGATCCGCATGGCCAACGATACCGAGTTCGGCCTCGCCAGCTATTTCTACGCCAGCGACCTGTCGCGCGTATGGCGCGTGGCCGAAGCGCTGGAGGCCGGCATGGTCGGCATCAACACCGGCCTGATCTCCACCGAGGTCGCGCCGTTCGGGGGCGTCAAGCAATCGGGCCTCGGCCGCGAGGGATCGCACTACGGTCTCGATGACTACATGGAGGTCAAGTACCTCTGCATGGGTATCAAGCCGGCCTGACCCGAGGGCTTCGACAGGCTCAGCCTGAGCGGCGGCTTATGCTAGCCCCGCTCATCCTGAGCTTGTCGAAGGATCAGGCTCCGGCCTTGGGCTTCCTGCACAAGCTGAACGTGCGCGCCTGAACCACTTGCGTCATCGGCATGCCGATTGGAGTGCGCAGCGTATTGTCATACGCGACCTGCAGCGCACCACGCCGCTCGCCATCATTGAACATCATGGTCACGGGGAAGTTGTCCCCGCCCCACTTGTCCTTGCCGTACTTCACCATGACCCAGACCTGGATGCCCTCGTAACGCGCGCCACCCGCGCAGCTGAAACAGACATCCACCGGGAGCGGCCCCGCCTTGCCCGCCGCGGTCTCGAGGAAAACCCCCGCAGCGTTGACGGCCACCCGCGGCTGCCGGGCGCAATCGCCACCCGGTGCGTAGTTACCGTAAAGCTCCTTTGGAACCGGGATCGACTGGCTCAGCGCGGGAGTTGCAACGAGCAAGGCCAGCACGGCGGGCGAACAGCGAAACATCAACGAATCCCCTCGAGGAAGTAGACCCCGCCGTCATCATCCCCGGACCGAGCGCCGCTGTCATCCGGAGTATTACCTAGGACTTTTCCGGACGATCGCGATGGCCCGTCGGACTTCCGGCCATTGCCCCCGATGCCCTGCCCGGCATGCTCTGTGCGAACGGACGAGGGCAGGAAGGGTATCGAATGAAGATTTGCCGTTACCAGTTGCGGCCCGGCGATGCAGTCCGCGTCGGCATCGTGCGCGGCGATCGCGTCCATGACGTCACTGCCGTCACCGACACCCTGCCGTCGCTTCGCTGGCCATTGCCGGCCGGCGACCAGTTCATCGCTCATCTGGACACACTGCGCCCGCAGATGGAAGCGCTTGCCGACAGCATCGAGGGCCTGCCGCTTGCCGAGGTCCTGTTGAAGAATCCGGTCGCCAACCCCGGCAAGTTCGTTTGCGGCGCGGGTAACTTCGAGGAAGTGCTGGCGGCGGGCGGTCATCCGCGCCGTCTCGGCCTGCTATTCAAGATGACCAGTGCCGCCGCCGGCCCCGCCGATGGCGTGATCCTGCGCTGGCCCGAACGCACCACCTTCCACGAAATGGAGATCGCCATCGTCATCAGCCGCGATGGCACCGAAATCCCCGCGTCGGAGGCGCTGGACTACGTGGCGGGCTATTGCATCGGCCTCGACATGACGATGCAGGGCAGCGAATTCCCCAGCTTCGGCAAGAGCTTCGATACCTATGGCGTGATGGGTCCCTGGCTCACCACCCGCGACGAGATCGCCGATCCCGATGCCCTCGACTTTCGCCTCACCGTCAATGGCGAGGACCGGCAGGTGGACAATACCCGCCGCCTCGTCCTCGGCATCGCCGATCTCGTCGAACATGCCGCCTCGGTGATGACCCTGCATCCGGGCGACGTGATCTTCTCCGGCACGCCGCCGCGCTCGGTCGGGCCGGTGGCGCCGGGAGACACCATGCATGCCTGGATGGAGGGGCTCGGCGCGATGACCGTTGCCGTCACCGGCGGGCCGGGGCGCAGGACACCACTCGACGGAATGGTGCCCTGACGCCTATCCGTCACGCCATCAACGCTTCGATCTCGTCGATCGTCGCCTTGAAGTCCGCGACCAGCCCGCGATAGGGATCGGGCGCGGTCATATCGAGGCCGGCCTTCTTCAGAATGTCCACCGGATCGGCCGAGCCGCCCGCGCGCAGCACGTCGAGGTAGCGTTCGCGCTCCGCCTTGCCGCCGTTCAGGATCGAGTGCGCGAACCAGGTCCCTGCAGAGATCGAGGTGGCGTACTGGTAGACGTAGAACGTGCTGTAGAAGTGCGGGATATAGGCCCACTCGATCGCATAAGGCGCGTCGATCACGAAGTTCGGGCCGTGGTAGCGCTTGAGCAGGTCGAGGTAGACGCGCGTCAGGCTCTCGCCCGACAGGCCCTCTCCGGCCTCGGCCATCTCGTGCATCTTCAGTTCGAACTCGGCGAACATGGCCTGACGGAAGAAGGTGCCCCGCATCCCCTCCAGCCGCATGCCGAGATAGTAGATCTTCTCTTCCTTGGTCTTCGCCTGCTTCAGCATGTACTCGGTCAGCAGCACCTCGTTGCAGGTCGAGGCGATCTCGGCGGTGAAGATCGGGTAGTCGGACAGTTCGTAAGGCTGCACCGAATCGGCCAGCAGCGAATGCATCGCGTGGCCCCATTCATGCGCGTAAGTGGACAGCCCCTCGTAGTTCTCGCCGAGGTTGAGCAGCAGGTACGGATGCACGCCATAGGCCGAGCCGTTCATGTAGGCGCCGGGGCGCTTGCCGGGGCGCGGCAGCGGGTCCATCCACTTCGCCGCCGTCGCCGCGCCGAGGCGCTTGACGTAGTCCGGCCCCAGCGGCTCCACCGCCTTCAGGGTGATGTTGCGCATGTCGGTCAGGGTGAACTTGCGCTCCATGCTGACCAGCGGCGGGTAGATGTCGTAATAGTGCATGTCCGGCAGCTTGAGCATCTTGCGGCGCAGCTCGAACGAGCGGTGAAGCTGCGGCAGACCGGCATTCGTCTCTGCCACCAGCGTGCGGTAGACGCCCTCGGGCACCGCACCGGGGGCCAGCGCCAAGGCGAGGCAGCTTTTGTAGTTGCGGGCACGGGCCTCGAACACGTCGCCCTTGAGCTTGGCCGCCATCGCCGCGCCGAGCGAGCTTTCGAATTTGCCCATCTCGCCGAAGAAGCCGTCCATGACGGTCTTGCGATCTTCGCGATTGGGGGCGTCGCGGGTCAGCGTGTAGCCCTGCGCATCGAGGGTCGTCTTGCGCCCGTCCGACAGGGTGACCTCGGGCCAGGGAATGTCCGAGGAGAACAACTGCTCGCGGATCGTCTGCGGGCCGGACAGCGGTGAGGACACCGCCGCCAGCAGCGCTTCGCCCTTCGCATCGAGCGTGTGCTCGGCTTCGCGCAGGGTCTTGCGCAGGCCGAAGGCGAAGCGGGTGGAAAGCGCCTTGTCGGCGGCAATGAAGCCCTCGACCTTGTCCTTGCCGAGCTTCAGCGTTTCCGGCGCGGTCCACGCGGTCGCCTCACCGAAGGCGGCGTAGAGGTCCATGACCTGCGCGTTGCGCTCCTGGTTGGCGGAGACGCGCACGTCCTCGTCCGCCTTCAGCGAGGCGTAGACGTAGACGCGGGCGAAGGTCTTCGAGACTTCGGAAATGTCCTCCAGCGCCTTGAGCATGGAGGCGGCGTCAGTGCCGAAGCTGTCCTTGTAGGCGGCGAGGCGCGGCAGTGCGGCAGCGACCTGCTTGCGCGCGGCGTCCCAGGCGTCGAGGCCGGGGTAAAGATCGGTGAGGTCCCACTGCGCTGCAGCCGCATCGGCGGCGTGGGCCGTACCCGCCAGCAGAGAGGGCAGCGCCGAAGCGAGAGGAAGCGCGGCGGCAAGGCCGAGAGCGCCGCGACGGTCGGTTTCGATCATGGATGTGTCCCTTGCATCCCTGCGTCCGGAAAAGCGCGAGGGTCGATCGGCCGAAGCTATCGGCTTGGCCCATCGTTGCAAGAGAAACGCCGACGCCGATCGAACGGCATCGGCGGTTGGTCGAGAGACATTGAACATCCTCCCCGTCGCACAGCGATGGGGAGGGGGACCGCCCGCGCAGCGGGTGGTGGAGGGGTTGGAATGCCCCCTCCGTCAGCGACTACGTCGCTGCCACCTCCCCATCGCTGCGCGACAGGG